>NZ_JARWKX010000010.1:0-194765 GCF_047445895.1 Rhizobium sp. BR 249
CTCAAATCCGAGTTCTTCCATCCTAACCACTTCGACAGCATCGAAAGCCTCCGTGATGGCGTCGAGGACTATATTCGGTATTACAACAACGATCGCATCAGGCTAAAACTCAAAGGGCTGAGCCCTGTTCAATACAGGACTCAGCCCTTAAATAATCCCAGCCAATAAACCGTCCAACTTTACGGGGTCAGTTCAGACTCGGCGGGGTTTTTGATGAGAGAGATAGATCTCAGTACTGATCTTCGTCGTCTTCGTCCTTCGGGGCCGAGCGCAGCGAGCTCAGCTTGCGGAAGACGGCGTCGGCGTCGATTTCCTTTTCCTCTTCACGCTCGTAGCTCGGGGTCAGGCGTTCGGTCTCCTGAGCCGATTGCAGCGTTGCGCCAAGCTCGGCGGCGGTCGGCAGCGGACGGCCCTTGGAGGCCTTTTCCACTTCCATGTCGAGGTCGATCTGGCTGCAGAGGCCGAGTGTCACCGGGTCCATCGGCGCCAGGTTGGCGGAGTTCCAGTGGGTGCGCTCGCGGATTTGCTCGATGGTCGATTTCGTCGTGCCGACGAGGCGGGAAATCTGCGCGTCCTTCAGCTCCGGATGGTTGCGAACGAGCCAGAGAATGGCGTTCGGGCGGTCCTGGCGCTTGGAAACCGGGGTATAACGCGGGCCGCGGCGCTTGGATTCCGGCACGCGAACCTTCGGCTCGGAAAGTTTCAGCTTGTGGTTCGGATTGGCTTCGGCGCGAGCAATCTCGTCGCGGGAGAGCTGTCCCGTCGAGATCGGATCAAGGCCCTTGATGCCCTGCGCCGCTTCGCCGTCGGCGATCGCCTTGACTTCCAGCGGATGCAGTTTGCAGAACTGGGCGATCTGATCGAAAGACAGCGCCGTGTTGTCGACAAGCCAGATGGCAGTCGCCTTCGGCATGAGCAATGTTTGAGCCATGGATATAGTCCTTCTATCGTCCGCGCCGGTCGCGGTCCGTGGATTGTCACCACAATGTCCGGGAAATATGCCGCTATATAACCGTACTGTCGCAGAATTGCAATTCTTCCGAAATCAAATGACCTTTGTCTAATTGCCGTGGCGATGCGACCTGCTATGAATTGCCCTGATTTGAAGTCCGGGCTCATAAATCGCTTGGCCCGTCGCATGTCCCATGAGGAGGAGTTCCATGTCGGAGAAGATCCATCCGGTGCCGAAGCCGGTGAAGGCGCGTGCCCTGATCGATAAGGAGAAGTACCTGAAATGGTACGAGGAAAGCGTCGAGGACCCGGACAAGTTCTGGGGCAAGCACGGCAAGCGCATCGACTGGTACAAGCCCTATACCAAAGTCAAGAACACGTCCTTTACCGGCAAGGTCTCGATCAAGTGGTTCGAGGACGGACAGACCAACGTCTCCTATAATTGCATCGACCGCCATCTGAAGACGAATGGCGACCAGGTGGCGATCATCTGGGAAGGCGACAATCCCTACGTCGACAAGAAGATCACCTATAACGAGCTTTACGAGCATGTCTGCCGGATGGCGAACGTGCTCAAGAAGCACGGCGTCAAGAAGGGCGATCGCGTCACCATCTACATGCCGATGATCCCCGAGGCGGCTTACGCGATGCTCGCCTGCGCCCGCATCGGCGCGGTGCATTCGGTGGTCTTCGGCGGCTTCTCGCCGGAGGCCTTGGCAGGCCGCATCGTCGACTGCGAATCCACCTTCGTCATCACCTGCGACGAGGGCGTGCGCGGCGGCAAGCCGGTGCCGCTGAAGGACAATACCGATACGGCGATCCACATCGCCGCCCGCCAGCACGTGATCGTGGACAAGGTTCTGGTCGTGCGCCGCACCGGCGGCAAGACCGGCTGGGCGCCCGGCCGCGACCTCTGGTACCATCAGGAAGTCGCCACGGTGAAGGCGGAGTGCCCGCCGGTGAAGATGAAGGCGGAAGATCCGCTCTTCATCCTTTATACGTCGGGCTCGACAGGCAAGCCGAAGGGCGTGCTGCACACGACGGGCGGCTACCTCGTCTATGCGTCGATGACACATGAATATGTCTTCGACTACCATCATGGCGACGTCTACTGGTGCACGGCCGATGTCGGCTGGGTCACCGGCCACTCCTATATCGTCTACGGGCCGCTCGCCAACTGCGCGACGACGCTGATGTTCGAGGGCGTGCCGAACTTCCCGGACCAGGGCCGTTTCTGGGAAGTCATCGACAAGCACAAGGTCAACATCTTCTACACGGCGCCGACGGCGATCCGCTCGCTGATGGGCGCCGGCGACGATTTCGTTACGCGCACTTCGCGCTCTTCGCTGCGCCTGCTCGGTACTGTGGGCGAACCGATCAATCCCGAAGCCTGGGAATGGTATTACAATGTCGTCGGCGACAAGCGCTGCCCCGTCATCGATACCTGGTGGCAGACGGAAACCGGCGGCCACATGATCACGCCGCTGCCGGGGGCCACCGATCTGAAGCCGGGTTCGGCGACGACGCCGTTCTTCGGCGTCAAGCCGCAGCTGGTCGACAATGAGGGCAAGGTGCTGGAAGGCGCTGCAGACGGCAATCTCTGCATCACCGACAGCTGGCCGGGGCAGATGCGCACTGTTTATGGCGACCACGAGCGCTTCATCCAGACCTATTTCTCCACCTACAAGGGGAAATATTTCACCGGCGACGGCTGCCGGCGCGATGCGGACGGCTATTACTGGATCACCGGCCGCGTCGACGACGTGCTCAACGTCTCGGGTCACCGGCTCGGTACTGCGGAAGTGGAATCGGCGCTCGTCTCGCACAATCTGGTCTCGGAAGCGGCGGTCGTCGGTTATCCGCATTCGATCAAGGGCCAGGGCATCTATTGCTATGTGACTTTGATGGCCGGCCACGAAGGCACCGATACGCTTCGCCAGGAACTGGT
Source organism: Rhizobium sp. BR 249 (assembly GCF_047445895.1). Lineage (NCBI taxonomy): Bacteria > Pseudomonadati > Pseudomonadota > Alphaproteobacteria > Hyphomicrobiales > Rhizobiaceae > Rhizobium > Rhizobium sp. BR 249. The sequence goes on from NZ_JARWKX010000010.1 coordinate 2,900, forward strand.
GAAACATGTCCGCGCCGAAATCGGCCCGATCGCCGCGCCCGACAAGATCCAGTTCGCGCCCGGCCTGCCGAAGACCCGCTCCGGCAAGATCATGCGCCGCATCCTGCGCAAGATCGCCGAAGACGATTTCGGCGCCCTCGGCGACACTTCGACGCTCGCCGATCCAGCCGTCGTCGACGATCTGATCGCCAACCGGCAGAACAAGGTGACTGCTTAAAAACGACAAGGCCGCTCTTCCTTGTTGGAGCGGCCTCAGTTTGTTGACAAAGTCTCCTCCGTCATGCTCGGCCTTGTGCCGAGCATCTGGCCATTGCAATTGTTTGACAGGAAAGCATTTATTTTCAGATACTTAATTGGACGTGCGTAAATCCTCGGCACAAGGCCGAGGTTAACGTCGCGGGTTTTGCAGGGGTTTGTCAGCAGCCTGAAGCCGCTCCTTTGTTGGAGCGGTCTTATTTTTCTACGCGGGAAATGCCGCCGATTTTTAAGCGACGCTTTGGCTCCCGGAGCCGAATCAAAAATCGATCGCCCGGCCGTTGATCTCATAGTCCCCGAAGCGCGCAGGCTCAGCTCCGCCGCGTCCGCCGGTTTCCGGCGGCAATTCCAGAGGTTTCTGGTTCTTCCGGCGTTCCTCGGCTTCGGCAAGCGCGCGCCTGGCAGCCGGAGACAGTACCTTTCGCGGCGGCTCCGATCCCTCGGCTGCCGGGATTTCGCTATTGTCGTTATCGGCTTCCTGCATTGGCTTCTCCTGCCGGAAAACATTGAAAATGACCGGCGAATAACCAAATCATAATGCGCCGGCGGAGCGATTGAAAGCTTGCGGCGCCGAAATCGGAGATGGAGATCCGCAATGAACCTCGTCCGCACTGCCATGTTGCTTGCCTTCATGACGGCGCTTTTCATGTTTGTCGGCTTCCTGATCGGCGGTCGGGCCGGCATGATGATCGCATTCCTCATTGCGGCCGGCATGAATTTCTTCTCCTACTGGAACTCCGACCGGCTGGTGCTTTCGGCCTATCGTGCCCAGGAAGTCGATGAACGCAACGCGCCGGAGTTCTTCCGGATCGTGCGCGATCTCGCCCGCAATGCCGGCCTGCCGATGCCGAAGGTCTATCTCTATGACAATCCGCAGCCGAACGCCTTCGCGACCGGCCGCAATCCTGAAAATGCCGCCGTCGCCGCCTCGACGGGCCTGCTTGCCGCCTTGTCTCCCGAAGAAGTCGCAGGCGTGATGGCGCATGAGCTCGCCCATATCCAGAACCGCGACACGCTGACCATGACGATCACGGCAACGCTTGCCGGCGCGATCTCGATGCTCGGCAATTTCGCCTTCTTCTTCGGCGGCAACCGCGAGAACAACAATCCGCTCGGTTTCATCGGTGTCCTCGTGGCGATGATCGTGGCGCCGCTCGCCGCCATGCTGGTGCAGATGGCGATCAGCCGCACGCGCGAATATTCGGCCGACCGCCGCGGCGCCGAGATCTGCGGCAATCCGCTCTGGCTCGCCTCCGCCCTCGGCAAGATCGCGCGCGGTGCGGCCCATGTTCCGAATGAGGACGCCGAGCGCAATCCGGCGACGGCCCATATGTTCATCATCAATCCGCTCTCCGGCGAGCGCATGGACAATCTGTTTTCGACCCATCCGAATACGGAAAACCGCATTGCCGCGCTGCAGGAGATGGCGCAGGGCGGCATGAATGTCTCGACGGGACCGGTGCGTGCTGCTAATCCCTCGCGCAAATCGCGCTCTGTTCCGAATACGGGTCGCGGTGGTTCCCAACCGCCAAAAGGTCCGTGGTCTTGAATTCAGACGGCACGAAGAAACCATTCCGCAAACAGAAGTCCTCCGCCCCCCGGTCGGCGCCCGCCAAGCCCGGCTTGCAGGCCCGGGCCGCGGCGGCGAAGATTCTCGCCGCCGTCGTCGATCGCAAACTGCCGCTCGATGGCGCGCTCGACCACGAACACGGCAATCCGGCCTATAAGGCGCTCGGCGAAGGCGACCGGGCGCTTGTTCGGGCCATTCTGAACACGACGCTGCGCCATCTGCCGCGCATCGATGCGGCAATTGCAGCACTTCTGGATTCGCCGCTGCCCGAGGGCGCACGGGCGCTGCATCACGTTCTTGCCATCGGCGCGGCGCAGATCCTCTATCTCGACGTGCCCGATCATTCGGCCGTCGATCTTGCCGTCGAACAGGCCAATCAAGATCCGCGCAATCGCCGTTTCGCCAAGCTGGTCAATGCCATCCTCCGCCGGCTCGGCCGTGAGAAGGATGCGGTGCTGGAGGAAATCGGCAAGGTCGCGCCGATGCCGGCCTGGTTCATCGCGAGGCTGGAAAAGGCCTATGGCCGGGAGGCGGCGCTGGCGATTTCGCAATCCCAGCTTGAGCCGGCGGCGATCGATCTGACCGTCAAATCGAATCCCGAAGATTGGGCAAAGCGGCTGAACGGCGCTGTCCTCCCGACCGGCGGTGTAAGGCTTGCGGCCTTCGAGGGCGGCATTCCCTCGCTCGAGGGCTTCGACGAAGGCGCATGGTGGGTGCAGGATGCGGCCGCGAGCATTCCGGCCAAGCTTTTCGGCGATCTCTCCAGCAAGAGAGCCGCCGATCTCTGCGCGGCGCCCGGCGGCAAGACGGCGCAGCTCATCCTTGCCGGGGCCAAGGTCACTGCCCTCGATCAATCGGAAAGCCGGCTAAGACGGTTGCGCTCGAATCTCGACCGGCTTGGCCTCAAGGCTGAGACAATCGCGACGGACCTGACGAAATTCGAGCCGGCGGAGCGTTTCGATGCGATCCTACTCGATGCCCCCTGCTCCTCGACCGGCACGACCCGCCGCCACCCCGACGTGCTGTGGACCAAGGGACCAGAGGATATTGCCAGGCTGGCGGCGTTGCAGGAGCGGCTGCTGCGTCACGCGCTGACATTGCTGAAGCCTAATGGAACCCTGGTTTTCTCCAATTGCTCGCTCGATCCAGCCGAGGGCGAGGAGGTGGTCGCCCGTGTTCTTTCCGATACGGATGCAGTCGAGCGTGTTGCGATCGGCGCCGCCGATTGGCCCGGCCTCGAAGCGGCGATCACCCCGCTCGGCGAATTCCGCACGCTTCCCACCCTGCTGAAAATGCCGGACGGTTTTGCCTCCGGCCTCGACGGCTTCTATGCGGCCGTGCTGCGACGAACAGCCTAATCACGGCTTGCAGAACCGCCGCATAATTTCCGGCGGTCCGCTTTAATTTGAGTATATTCGAACTTTGTCACGAATTAATTCATTGCGGGCGATGAAATCGGCCGCTTTTCACCTATTCTTAACCACGAGGGTCAATAGACAATAGAATATGCAGTCCGGTCGGCGTTTTGCGAGCATGTATGTTCGGGAGGCTTGGCGGCGCGCCTTGCGCCGCGTCGCGTTGCTGCGCCTGAAGCTCATCCGCCATTCGATCAAGCCGCCCGAGCGCCTCATCGTCGCCCCGACCGACCTTCGCGGAATCGATCCGCATGTGGCGGACGAGATCCTGAACGGACGCTTCCTGCTGGCCGGGCGCATGCTGGAAACCAGCGGAAAATCGCCCTTTACCTTCACCCTGCCTTCGCGCCCTTTCGCAATCCGCCTGCACAGCTTCGGCTGGCTGCGGCACATGCGGGCGAACAAGACGGAGCGCAACGCGGCTGCTGCCCGCGCAATCGTCGACAGCTGGCTTTCGATCCATGCCGGCCGCATGGAGGGAATTGCCTGGGAGATCGACGTCACCGCTCAGCGCGTCATTGCCTGGCTGTCGCACTCGCCCGTCGTGTTGCAGAATGCCGATCGCGGCTTCTATCGCCGCTTCATGAAGTCGCTGGCGTTCCAGGTAAGGTTCCTGCACCGCATGGCGCCGTTCACGCTCGGCGGACTGGAGCTATTCCGGCTGCGTATTGCGCTTGCCATGGCCTCCGTCGCCATGCCGACCCGCGCGTCCACGCTGAAAAGAGCCGCGCAGGCGCTCGACCGCGAATTCGATAGCCAGATTCTGCCCGATGGCGGCCATGTGTCGCGCAACCCGCGCGCCGGCCTGGAACTGCTGCTCGATCTGCTGCCGCTGCGGCAGACCTATGTCAATCTCGGCCACGACCTGCCGCAGAAGCTGATCTCGGGCATCGACCGTATGTATCCGGCGCTGCGTTTCTTCCGCCATCAGGACGGGGACCTGGCGCTCTTCAACGGCGCCACCTCGACGCTGGCAAACGAGCTGATGTCCGTGCTCCGATATGACGAGACGGCAGGCCAGCCGTTCAAGGCTTTGCCGCAGTCGCGCTATCAGCGGCTTTCCGCGGGAAAGACTGTCATCATTGCCGATACCGGCGTGCCGCCCTCGGGAGGCGCACTGCGGAGCGCACATGCCGGCAGCCTCTCCTTCGAGATGTCGTCCGGCCGCCATCGTTTCATCGTCAATTCCGGCTCACCGAAATTTGCCGGGCATCGCTATGTCCAGATGGCGCGCACGACGGCGGCGCATTCGACCGTCATCCTCAACGATACCTCTTCCAGCCGATTTTCACATTCTCCCTTTCTCAGTCACGCGATCATCGAACCGGTCAAAACTGTCGTCGTCGAGCGGGCCGAAACGGAAGATGGACGCGATGGAATCAAGCTCAGCCATGACGGTTATGTGAGAGCTTTCGGCGTGATGCACGAGCGCGAACTGACGCTCAATGCCGCCGGTTCGATGGTGACGGGCCGTGACCGGCTCTTCGTTCGTGAAGGATATGAGAATGACGAGCCGCTGAAAGCGGTTGCCCGCTTTCACATTCACCCCTCGATCGTCCTGGAGCAGAGCGACGGCGAATCCGTGCTGCTGACGGCGCCGGATGGCGAAAGCTGGCTGTTTTCCGCGCCCGGCAATGAAGTGCTGATCTCCGAGGACATCTTCTTTGCCGATAGCTCCGGCATTTGCGGTTCGGACCAGATCGAGATCGACTTTGATCTTGCGGGGAAAACCGAAATCCGCTGGTTCCTGTCCCGTAAGGGCTAGATCATGCGCTAACGCCTGTTTGCGCGGCGGCAAAGCTGTGCTAACGCGACGCCAGCATGCAGGCGTCCCCCGTGGATGTCTCCCGAAGCCCGAACGGAGAAGGTTTCATGGCCGTCATTTCCAAAAAGATCCCCGCCCCCGACAAGGTCGAAATCAAGACCGCCCTCCTCTCCGTCTTCGATAAGACGGGAGTCGTGGAGCTTGCCCGCTCATTGTCGGAGCGAGGCGTGCGGCTGCTGTCGACCGGCGGCACCTACAAGGCGATCGCGGCTGCCGGCCTTGCCGTCACCGATGTCTCCGAAATCACCGGCTTTCCCGAGATCATGGACGGGCGCGTCAAGACGCTGCATCCGACGGTGCATGGCGGCCTGCTGGCGATCCGCGACGATGGTGAACACCAGGAGGCGATGAAGAAACACGGCATCGAAGGCATCGATCTTGCCGTCATCAACCTCTACCCCTTCGAGGAAGTGCGCGCGGCCGGCGGCGATTATCCGACGACCGTCGAGAATATCGATATCGGCGGTCCGGCGATGATCCGCGCATCGGCCAAGAACCATGCCTATGTGACGACCCTGACCGATCCGGCCGACTATGCCGAATTCTTGGAGCAGCTCTCTGCAGATGGCGGCAAGACCGCCTATGCCTTCCGGCAGCGCATGGCTGCCAAGGCCTATGCCCGCACTGCGGCCTATGACACGATGATTTCGAACTGGTTCGCCGAAGCGTTGTCGATCGACACGCCGCGCCACCGCGTCATCGGCGGCGCGCTGAAGGAAGGGATGCGCTACGGGGAAAACCCGCATCAGAAAGCCGCCTTCTACGTGACGGGCGAGAAGCGTCCGGGCGTTTCGACGGCTCTCCTTCTCCAGGGCAAGCAGCTCTCCTACAACAATATCAACGATACCGATGCCGCCTACGAACTCGTTGCCGAGTTCCTGCCGGAGAAGGCGCCGGCCTGCGCCATCATCAAGCATGCCAATCCCTGCGGCGTCGCCACCGGATCGAGCCTGGTCGAGGCCTATCGGCGGGCACTCGCCTGCGATTCCGTGTCGGCCTTCGGCGGCATCATCGCGCTGAATCAGATTTTGGATGCCGAAACGGCCGAAGAGATCGTCAAGCTCTTCACTGAAGTCATCATCGCGCCCGATGTCACCGAAGAGGCGAAAGCTATCGTCGCCCGCAAGCCGAACCTGCGGCTTCTGTCTGCCGGCGGCTTGCCCGATCCGCGCGCCGCGGGCCTGACGGCGAAGACCGTTTCCGGCGGCCTGCTGGTCCAGAGCCGCGACAATGGCATGGTCGAGGATCTCGAGCTCAAGGTCGTCACCAAGCGCGCGCCGACGGCGCAAGAGCTTGAGGACATGAAGTTCGCCTTCAAGGTCGGCAAGCATGTGAAATCCAACGCCGTGGTCTATGCCAAGGACGGCCAGACGGCCGGCATCGGCGCCGGCCAGATGAGCCGGGTCGATTCCGCCCGCATTGCCGCGCTGAAGGCCGAGGAGGCCGCCAAGGCGCTCGGTCTTGCGGTTCCGATGACAAAGGGCTCGGCGGTCGCTTCCGAAGCCTTCCTGCCCTTTGCCGATGGTCTTCTGTCGATGATCGCCGCAGGGGCGACTGCCGTCATCCAGCCGGGCGGCTCGATGCGCGATCAGGAGGTCATCGATGCCGCAAACGAGCACGGCGTCGCCATGGTCTTCACCGGCATGCGCCATTTCCGCCACTGACTCGGAACTGCCGTCCTGCTTCCATCAGGTCCGGCCGTGCGTAATATTTCCTACGCGCGGTCGGCCGGATAAGGCGTGCGGATCAGGAGCACCAGGCCGCCCGCCAGGAACAGGATCAGCGTCGCCATTCCGAACCGCGGCGACCCGCTCATATAGGTCACCAGCGAGAAGAGCAGCGTCGCCATGAAACTCGTGGCGCGCCCGGAAAGCGCGTAGATGCCGAAATAGCGGCCGGCTTCCTCCAGGCTGACGCTGCGGGCAAGGTAGGAGCGCGACGAAGCCTGCACCGGCCCGAAGGCGAGCCCGATCAGCAGGCCGTAGAGAATATAAGCCTTTTCCGCCGCCGTGCCGAAGAGGCCGCCGGAATCCGTCGTCGGCAGCGGCATCAGGCCGAAGAGCGTGTAACCCGGCCCTGTCGAAATGATGCCGAAGGTGGCGAGAAGCAGCATGGTGAGGCTGATGACGACGGTCGTCTTCGAGCCTACGCCCTTGTCGATACGGCTGGCGAGCAGGCAGCCGAAGATCGCGACGACATTCAGGATAATGCCGTAGATGCCGATCTCGATCGTCGCCCAGCCGAACATGCCGGCCGCAAAAACGCCACCCAAGATCAGCAGGCCATTGACGCCGTCCTGGTAGATCATCCGGGCGACGAGGAATTTCAGGATACCGCGGCGCTCCTTGAGCTCGCCGAGCGTGTTTCTGAGTTCCCGCAGGCCGAAGCGGACAGCGGTGCCGAAAGGAAGCCCTCTGCGAACATCAGGCGTGAAGAAGAACATCGGCAGGATGAAAATCAGATACCAGACGGCCGAGATCGGCCCGGTGATGCGCGCGTCCTCGCCGGTCTTCGGATCGAGGCCGAACAGCGGGTCGAGGCCGAGGATGGTCTTGCCGCTCTCCGGGCTTGCCGCGAGCAGCGTGACGACGGCGATGAGCACGATCATGCCGCCGAGATAGCCGAGCCCCCAGGCGGTATTGGAGAGCTTTCCGACCTCGTCCTTGCCGACGAGGCGCGGCATCATCGAGTCGTTGAAGACGATCGAAAACTCGGCCGAGATCGAGGCGAGGATCATGAAGATCACGGGATAGAGGATCGGCGAGCCGGGGGCGGCGAACCACAGGCCGAAAAGGCTCGCGATCTTGATGGTCGCGAAGAAGCCGATCCAGGGCTTGCGTGCGCCCGACTGGTCGGCGATCGAGCCGAGCACCGGCGAGAGCACGGCGATGATCACCGAGGAGATCGTCGCCGTGTTGCTCCACATCGCCTGGGCGGATAAAGGATCATCGGTCAGTCGCGAGACGAAATAAGGCCCGAAGATGAAGGTGGTGACCACCGTGAAGAAGGGCTGGGCCGCCCAATCGAAGAACATCCACCCCCAGATGCCCTTCTCCGTGGCCTTAGGGGGCTGCGTTCCTGTCCAGTCGATGCGATTCACCATCCGCTCCTTTTTGCAGCGGACTGTCTCACCTCACCCGGTCGCGCGCAAGATCGGTCAGGATACCTGCAGCAACGGTAATACGCGCAAGATTGGGATCGCCGCCGTCGCTGAGGCTCGAAAGCTCCTCGACGATACGGTTGATCCGGATGCGATCCTGCGCATGCCAGGCTTGAACGGGCAGCTTCTCCTTGCCGTGGTCGGAAAGGGCGGAGATGACGATGTCGCGCCTTGCGCTGGCGATCTGGTCGATGCTGCGGGCAAGCGCCAGGTTCTCGTAATGATCGGAGGTAAGGATGCGTCCGCCGGCCGCCAGCAGCCGGGCGATGCGGAAGGTCTGCGACACCGCGAAGTAATTCTCTGCGGCGCGCACCAGCGGCTCACCGGTACGCTCGGCGATCTGCATGATCTCGGGCACCAGCGCGAAGCTGTGGAGATTGGCGATCTCGGCGGCGAGTTTTTCGGGCACGCCGGCCTGCGCATATTCCGCCTGTCGCGTCGCGACATCGGCGGCCGACTGTTCGGCGAAGGCAGGTTTCAGCTTCTTCAATGCTGCCTGCAGCCGGCTAATCACTTCGGCCATGTCGGCCTTGGCCATACCGGTCTTCAGGAGCAGGCGCGTCAGCACGATGAAGCTGTGGCTGATCTCCTCGTAGATGCGGTTCTGCATCTCGCCGGAAACGCTGCCGTCGAGAGCGTCCGTTTCGGCCCAGAGCCGGTTCAGGTCGAAACCGTCGCGGGCGACGATTGCGGCGCGCACGACTTCCGGCGCCGAAGCCGCCGTCGCATCCATCATGGCAACGGTGAAGCTCGGCCCGCCGCGGTTGATCGCCTCGTTGGCAAGCACCGTCGCGACGATTTCGCGCTTCAGCCGGTGGCCAGCGATATCGCCGGCGTTCGACTTCTGCATCTTCACGGGGAAGTAATTGGAAAGTGTTGCGGTGAAATAGGGATCGTCGGGCAGGTCGCTGGCAGCAAGCGCATCGAAGAGCACGATCTTGGCATAGGACACCAGCACGCCGATTTCCGGCCGGGTCAGCGGCTTGCCGGCGGCGTAGCGCTCAGCCAGCGTCGCTTCGTCCGGTAATGTCTCGACCTTGCGGTTCAGCTGCTTGGCGCCTTCGAGAACCGTCATGAAACGCGCAAGTTCCAGGCCGTTGGCCGTGCCCTTGCGCTCCGTCAGCGAGATCGCCAGCGACTGCAGATAGTTGTTGCGCAGCACGAGTACCGCCACCTCGTCGGTCATCGACGACAGAAGCTGGTCGCGTTTCGCGCGCGTCAGGCGCCCGTCATGCATGGCGGCCGCCAGCGCGATCTTGATATTGACCTCGACGTCCGAGGTGTTGACGCCGGCCGAGTTGTCGATGGCGTCGGAGTTGCAGCGCCCGCCCTTGAGGCCGTAGGCGATGCGGCCCTTCTGTGTGACGCCGAGGTTTGCGCCCTCGCCGATCACCTTGGCGCGCACTTCGGTCGCGGTGACGCGGATCGGGTCGTTAGCGCGGTCGCCGACTTCGGTGTCGGTTTCGGACGGAGCCTTCACATAGGTGCCGATGCCGCCGAACCAGAGCAGGTCGACTGGGCTTTTCAGGATCGCCGTCATGATCTCGAAGGGGGTGGCCACCGCCTTGTCGATGCCGATCGCGGCAACCGCTTCCGGCGTCAGCGTGACCGATTTCGCTGCGCGGGAAATGATCATCGCGCCTTTTGAAAGCACGCTTTTGTCGAAATCCTGCCAGCTCGAACGCGGCAGGTTGAAGAGCCGCTGGCGCTCGGCCAGCGTCTTTTCCATATCTGGATCGGGATCGATGACGATGTCGCGGTGATCGAAGGCGGCAATGAGCCTGATCTTGGGTGAGAGCAGCATGCCGTTGCCGAAGACGTCGCCCGACATGTCGCCGACGCCGGCGACGGTGAAGGGCGTCGTCTGGATGTCGATATCCATTTCGCGGAAATGGCGTTTCACGGTTTCCCAGGCGCCGCGGGCGGTAATGCCCATCTTCTTATGGTCATATCCGGCCGAGCCGCCGGAGGCGAAGGCGTCGTCCAGCCAGAAGCCGGCTTCCTGCGCCAGCGCATTGGCGGTGTCGGAGAAGGTTGCCGTGCCCTTGTCGGCGGCGACGACGAAATAGGGATCGTCGCCATCCAATCTCACCGTATCCTTCGGCGGCACGATCTCGGCGCCGGAGATGTTGTCGGTGATCGACAGCAGCGTGCGGATATAGGTCTTGTAAGCCTCGCGGCCTGCATTGAAGATTTCGTCGCGGCTGCCGCCGACCGGAAGCTTCTTCGGATAGAAGCCGCCCTTGGCGCCGACAGGCACGATGACCGCGTTCTTCACCTGCTGCGCCTTGACGAGGCCGAGCACTTCGGTGCGGTAGTCTTCGGCGCGATCAGACCAGCGCAGGCCGCCGCGCGCCACCTTGCCGAAGCGCAGGTGCACGCCTTCGACCTCGACGCCGTAAACGAACATCTCGCGGAAGGGTTTCGGCTCCGGCAGCCCGTCGACCAGATGCGGATCGAGCTTGAAGGCCAGCATCGCCTTCGGCGAACCGTCCTGGTTCTTCTGGAAATAATTGGTTCGCAGCGTCGCATCGACGATATTGACGTAGCGGCGCAGGATACGGTCGTCGTCCAGGCTCGGGACGTCGGCGAGTTCGGCCTCGATCGCCTGGTGCAGCTCGGCAAGCTTCTTCACGCGGGCCTTTTCCGAAAGCCTGGTGTCGAGCGTGTCGTGGAAGAGGCGGAAGATGGCGCCGGCAATCCTTGGATATTTGTCGAGCGTCGTTGCGATATAATCCTGCGAATAGGCGATGCCGGCCTGGCGGAGATAACGCGCATAGGCACGCAGCACGTTGGCTTCACGCGCCGAAAGCCCGGCCGACAGGATCAGCCGGTTGAAGCTGTCATTGTCGATCGTGCCGGCGAAGGCAGCGACGAAAGCTTCCTCGAGGGCAGCGCCGTAACGGTGCAGATCGATTTCGCTGCCGGTGCGGGTCTCGAGCTCCATGTCGTGCAGCACCACAAGTTTCGTTTGTCCGTCGGCGGACTGCACGCCGATGTCGAAGGTGCGTTCGCTGACGACATTGAAGCCGAGATTTTCCAGAAGCGGCACGCGGCGCGACAGCGCCAGCTGACCGCCGGAATGGAAGATCTTCAGCGACAGGACGCGGCCCTGTTCTTCCTGGCGATGATAAAACTGGATACGGAGCGGTTCGCCGGCAGCGCAGGCGCCGATATCGGCGAGGTCGGCAACGGTTTCCTCGGGGGTGAATGAATCCTGGAAGGCCTGGTCCACCGATAGCTTCGGCGCCTTGGGTCCGGCGAGCGCTTCGAAACGATCGTCCCAACGGGCGGTGATCTCGCGGATCGTCTGCTCCAGCTTCGCCTGCGGGATGCGCGGCGTCTTGCCGCCGGAGCGGCCGATGATGAAATGCACGCGGGCGACGCCGCCTTCCGGGAAGGCCGGGTAATAGGCCGAGACACGGCCGTCGTAGACGGTTTTCAGATAGGTGCCGATCCGCTCGCGCACGATCGAGTCATACTCCTCGCGCGGCACGTAGACGATCACCGAGACGAAACGGTCGAAATGGTCGATGCGCGGCAGGGCGCGCACGCGCGGCCGGTCGGCGAGATCGTTGATCTGCTCGGCAAAGCTTGCAAGCAGCGTCGTATCGATCTGGAAAAGATCGTCGCGCGGATAGGATTCCAGCGTGTTGTCGAGCATGCGGCCGGAATGGCTCATCGGGTCGAAGCCGAAATGCTCCTTCACTTTCTCGATCTTGGAACGCAGCAGCGGGATCTCGGAGGCGAGCGAGGTGTAGGCCGTCGAGGTGAAGAGACCGACGATGCGGAGTTCCCCTGTGACGTTGCCTTGCGCGTCGAAGCGTTTGACGCCGACATAATCCATATAGGCCCGGCGATGGACGATCGATTTCACATTCGCCTTGGTGACGATCAGGTAGTCGGGACCGTCGAGGAAGGCAAGGATCTCGGGCGTCGTCGTCACGGCATCCTTGCCGGTGCGCAGCACGAGAACATCCGGATTGGAGAGAATGCCGAGGCCGGCCCCCTTGTCGCGCTCGACCTTGGCGTCGGCGCCCTTGCCGGAATAGACATATTCCCGCATGCCGAGGAAAGTGAAATTCTCGTCGCGCAGCCAGGTCAGAAAGGCGACCGCCTCGGCGTGCTCGGCTTTCCTGCGGCCAGCGCCATTTGCCGCAAGCTCGGCGATCACGCCGTCGAGCTTGGCAAGCATCGGCTTCCAGTCGGAAACCGACAGCCGGACCTGTTCGAGCACGGTCTGGATGCGTTTGACGAGATCGGCGGCCTGGCTGGAATTGAGTGGCGCAATATGAAGCTGGATATGGCTGACACGCGCGGCGGGATCGCTCGGATGGTCGGCGGAATAAAGCGTGGGCGCCTTGCCCTTTTCGATCACCAGGATGGGATGCACGGCCATGAAGAGATCGCGGTGGGTGCTCGTCACCTCGCCCATGACCGATTCATAGAGGAAAGGCATGTTCCGGTCGGTGACCGAGAGCACCGAAACGGCGGTGCCGCCAGGCGTGACATCGGCAATGGTGTCGATGCTGACGCGCGGCGCCTTGCCGTTCCAGGCGGCGAGTTCCCTGGCTGAATGCACGGCGGAGAGCGCCAGCATCTCAGGCGTATAGAGTTCGAGATCGTCATTGCTGGCCCGGCCGAAGAGAATCTCCGGATCGAGATGCGGCTCGCCTGTCGCCTTGGCGATCTTCTGCGCGCTTTCGATCTGCTTTTCTCGTTTCGGATTGTTTCTGGCAGCCATGAATCGCCTCCCGCAATAGACTGATTTTCTGCAAGCTAGCAGAAGATTCCCCGAAAAAATCTCTAAAATAGAGGCTTGAGGAACCGCTTTGATGCTTTTTTGATGCTGAAAATGGGAATTTGTTAGAGATTTTTCCGCTTTCGTGGCCAAAACGAACGGAAAGACCTCTCTTCCGGTTTTTCGTTCCGCCGCACATTTCCACGCTCACGTGAAGAATGGTTGACAGCGCGGCTTCAAAAAGATCATCAAACGCCATCATCATTCGGACCTTGTATCATGTCGGAAAATGCAGCGGGCGCAGTCATCGTCATCTCCAGTCATGCGGTGCGCGGCTCGGTGGGAAACCGTGCGGCCGTCTTTGCGCTGGAGACGCTCGGTCATCCGGTCTGGGCGCTGCCGACCGTCGTTCTGCCCTGGCATCCCGGTCACGGCCGCTCGACGCGGCTGACATTTGCGGAAGCCGATTTCGATGCGGCGATCGACGACCTGATCCGCGCGCCCTGGATCGGTGAAGTGAAGGCGGTGCTTTCAGGCTATTTCGGCAATGCCGCCCAGGCACGCTCTGTCGCTCGCCTCATCGGCGCGCTGAGGCAAGACAATCCCGAGCTCATCTATGTCTGTGATCCCGTCATGGGCGATCTCGGCGGCCTTTATGTGCCGCAGGCGACCGCAGAGGCCATTCGCGATCATCTGATTCCGCTTGCCTCGCTCGCCACGCCGAACCGCTACGAACTCGCATGGCTTTCGGGGGCGGCGCTGGAAGATAACACCGCCATCATGGAGGCGGCGCTGGCGCTCGGGCCGTCGCGCATGCTCGTCACGTCGGCCGTGCCGATGATGTCAGGGGGCACCGGCAATCTCTATCTGTCCGGCCGCCACGCGCTTCTCGCCGAGCATCGCGTCGTCGACAATCCGCCGAACGGTCTCGGTGACCTGCTTGCCGCCGTCTTTCTCTCGCGTCTCCTGTCCGGTCTCGAAGACGAAAAGGCGCTGCAGCTTGCCACCGCGAGCGTCTTCGAGGTGCTTGCGCGCGCCGTCAAGCGCGGCAGCAACGAGCTGATGCTGGCTAGCGATGCCTCCAGCCTTTCGACGCCAATGGCGATGGTGCAGATGCGTCGGCTCATGCATCCCGCGCAGCGGCGGAAAAAATGACGCATTTGCCGATTCATTCATTTTGCGGTGCAGCAGTTGATCTTGTCTTCGGCGCGCGCTAATCCAGAAGGCATGCAGCGTTTTCCAACACCTCTTCTGGACGGCTACCGCAACTTCATGAACGGGCGTTATGCCGACGCCCGCGACAGGTATCGGCAGCTTGCTGAAAACGGCCAGAGTCCGAGCACCTTGGTCATTGCCTGTTCGGACTCGCGAGCGGCGCCGGAGCTGATCTTCGATGCCGGCCCGGGCGAACTCTTCGTCATCCGCAACGTCGCCAACATGGTGCCGCCCTACGAGCCGGACGGCCATTTCCATTCGACGTCGGCCGCGCTCGAATTTGCCGTTCAGGCGCTGAAGGTGTCTGATATCGTCGTGATGGGTCATGGGCGCTGCGGCGGTATCCGCGCGGCTCTCGATCCGAATGCCGAGCCGCTGTCGCCCGGTGATTTCATCGGCCGCTGGATGTCGCTGGTCAAACCCGCCGCCGAGCAGATCCAGAGCAACGACGTCATGACGGCTGCGGAGCGCCAGACGGCGCTGGAGCGCGTCTCCATCCGCAATTCGATCGACAATCTCAGAACCTTCCCCGATATCAAGGCGCTCGAGGAAGCGGGAAAGATGCATCTTCACGGCGCCTGGTTCGATATCTCCACCGGTGAACTCTGGGTCATGGATGCCGAAACGCGTGACTTCATTCGTCCTGAAATCTAGGGACGTGCCGCTTTATCAGTTCTTTAAGAATTATTGATAAGCTGGTCCTTGATTGGTCGCGCACGACCGACATTTGGATCACCGTGGCGATTGGCGATGAAGTTCGAAACCATCAAAAAGGTTATCCTGGCCGCAATCATGCTGCCTTTCGTCTTCATGGTCATTGAAGGCGTCATCCTCTTACGTTCTTCGGTCAAGGAATACAGGGATCTTGAGAAGGACCGGCAATTTGCCGATGTGCTTGCCCGCGGCGGGTCCATCGCCGCCACCGAGATTCTGACTGAAATCAGCGCCACCCGCCGCTACATCGCCCAGCCCAGCGAGCCGGCTGCCGCCGAAATGCAGCGGAGCCGGGCGATGCTCGATCAAGAACGTCGCGCCTTCTATGCCAGCCTGCCCTCCCGCGATGTGCTGGATGAGGGGCTCGTGGATGAATTATCGGCTCTCAACCTTGCTTACAGCCGCATCGTGGCCGCACGAAGCGCCGTCGACCAGGGCCGTTATGCCCGCAGCGACCCCGGCTATATCTATTGGTATGCGGCCCAGAAGCAGCTTGCCGTCGTCGATGCGCTTTCGCCGCTGATCAGCGATCCGGTACTGCTGCAGAAATCCAATCAGCTGATGGGCATTCTGCTGACCTATTACGGCGAAAGGCTGATCACCATCGTCGGCACCCGTTATCTCGACCAGGGCTCCTCCGCCCGCTTTCCGGTGGAACTGTTCGTGCAGGGCAAGGTCATGCTCAACGAAGGGATGGACCATATGGTCTTTCATTCCTCGGACTCAACCGTGCGCGACATCGTCGCCTATCTCGGCCGCAGCAGTCAGGTGAAAGCGAACGCGATCACCGATTCCATCCTCGCCGGATCGCGGCCGACGAACGCAGTGCGCGACATCTGGGCTGCCGCGCAGAACGAGCGCATGGCCTTCCTGCAGCAGAAGCTCGTCGATGCCGCCAATGATATCCACGACACCGGTGAGGGCCTTTCGACGCGCGCCCACATTCACCTGACGCTGATCCTGTCGCTCTGTGCGGGCCTGCTCATTCTCGCCACGCTGGTGATGCTATTGGCAGCACGGGGCCTGCGGCTGATCGACCGGCTGACGCGTGACCGCGAGACGCTGGTCGGAGAGTTGCGCAACGCTGCCCAGACCGACCTTCTGACCGGACTCTATAACAGGCGCGGTTTCGAGGTTGCCGCATCGGCGCTTCTCACCCAGGCCGAACACGGATCGCGCTGGATCTCGGTCGTGCTCTTCGATCTCGATCATTTCAAGAAGATCAACGATATCAACGGCCATGACGCAGGCGATGCCGTATTGCGGCATGTCGCGCGTGTGGCGCGGGAGAATTTCCGTTCCTTTGATCTGCTGGTGCGCCATGGCGGCGAGGAATTCCTGGCGCTGCTGCCGGATTCGACGCCTGATGACGCTGCAAAGGTTGCCGAGCGCGTGCGGCTGGCGATCGAGGCGGCGGAAATCCCGCTGGCGAGCGGCGAACTCCTCAAGGTCACGGCAAGTTTCGGGTGCGTCGGCCGGGCAAATGAGGCCTTCAACAGGAACTTCGAGGATCTGGTCAAACGCGCCGATCTGGCGCTCTACGCCGCCAAGGCTTCCGGCCGCAACTGCGTCGTTTCGGGACCGACCGTGCCGGCGCCGGAAGAGCGGCGCAAGGCGGCGTCCGGCGGCTTTGATTCCCGCATATGAAAAACGCCGCATTGCAGCGGCGTTTCCGGTATCGTTACCGATGAAAGCTTATCTGCCGGCGTCGATCTGCTCGCCGATATAGGCGATCGCCTGCTGGTAGACACTGGCTGCGTTCCAGCCCTGGATGGCGGCGAAATTCGGTTCTCCCGGCTGATAGCCGGCGCCGGGGCGCCAGCCATGGCCCTTGAGGAAGTTCGCTGTCGAGGCCAGCGCATCGGCGCGGGAGCCGACCATGTCGACGCGGCCGTCGCCGTCGCCGTCGGCGCCGAAGCGGACGACATTGCGCGGCAGAAACTGCGTCTGGCCGATCTCACCATGAGCCGCGCCCTTGGCCTGCGGGCTCAGATAACCCTCGGAGACGAGCTGAAGGGCGGCATAGAGCTGGTCGGTGAAATATTCCGAACGGCGGCAGTCGTAAGCAAGGGTCGAAACGGCCGACAGCGTATGCTGATTGCCCATATAGCTGCCAAAACCGGTCTCCATGCCCCAGATCGCGATCAGCGGGCCGGCCGGAACGCCGAAACGGCGCTCGATCGAGGCAAAAAGCGCCTGGTTGGCGGCCTTCATGCTGCGGCCGCGGGAGATGACGGCAGCCCCTCCGCGCTTCTTCATGAACGCGTCGAAGGACAGTTTGAAGCTTTTCTGGCCGCGGTCGGCGGCGATCGTCGGCTTGTTGTAGCTGACATTGGCAAAGGCGCGGCTGAGGACCGACTGGCTGACGCCGTTGGCCGCCGCCGTTTGCTTGAAGTCGCTAACCCAGGCGTCGAAGCCGGCGCTGGTATTGCCGCATTGTGCGCCTTGCGCGAACGCCGGTACCGAATGGAGGACGCCCATTGCCGTGGCGGCCGCCAGAAAGAATTTTGTCATGCGCATTGAGAACCCCGCTCTCGATCTGCATAGCTTTTGGCCGGACAGAGAATGCCAGCCACCAGCGATTTTGTCACGATCACCTTTCAGCGAGCGCTTACATGGCTGTGTCTGCCCGAAAAGCCCCGCTCATCGAGCAGGGCTTTAGCAGGTTATGGTTTACAAATGGTATCAGGCGGCCTGCTTGCGCGGCTTGACGAGGCCGCGATTGACGAGCAGTTCGGCGATCTGGATCGCGTTCAGCGCCGCGCCCTTGCGCAAGTTGTCTGAGACCACCCACATGTTGAGACCGTTTTCAACAGTCGCGTCCTCGCGGATACGCGAGATGTAGGTCGCGTCCTCGCCGGCGGATTCATACGGCGTGATGTAGCCGCCGTTTTCGCGCTTGTCGATGACGAGGCAGCCGGGCGCGTCGCGCAGGATGTCGCGGGCCTGGTCAGCGGTGATCTCGTTTTCGAACTCGATGTTGACCGATTCCGAATGGCCGATGAAGACGGGGACGCGCACGGCCGTGCAGGTCACCTTGATCTTCGGGTCGAGCATCTTCTTCGTTTCGGCCAGCACCTTCCACTCTTCCTTGGTGTAGCCGTCTTCCATGAAGCTATCGATGTGCGGAATGACGTTGAAGGCGATGCGCTTGGTGAACTTCTTGTTCTCGATCGGATCGGCAACGAAGACGGCGCGCGTCTGGTTGAAGAGCTCGTCCATGCCGTCCTTGCCGGCGCCGGAGACCGACTGGTAGGTCGAGACGACGACGCGCTTGATCTTGGCGAAGTCGTGCAGCGGCTTCAGTGCCACCACCAACTGGGCGGTCGAGCAATTCGGATTGGCGATGATGTTGCGCTTGGTGAACTGCGTGATCGCGTCGGGGTTTACTTCCGGCACGATCAGCGGCACGTCGGCGTCGTAACGCCAGGCCGAGGAATTGTCGATGACGACGCAGCCCTGCTGGCCGATCTTCGGCGAAAACTTCTTGGAGACCTCGCCGCCGGCCGACATCAGGCAGATGTCGGTATCGGAGAAATCGTAATTCTCCAGGTTGGAAACCTTCAGCGTCCGGTCCCCGTAGGAAACTTCGGTGCCCTGCGAACGGGCGGAGGCGAGCGCCACGACCTCATCGGCGGGGAAGCCTCGTTCGGAGAGGATGTTGAGCATCTCCCGGCCGACATTTCCGGTCGCTCCCGCAACTGCTACTTTGAAACCCATTTCTCAAGCTCTCTTTCTCTTCTCTCCTCTGTCCGGTGAGGGGAAAGGCGCGAATAATCGCGTCTTCCTGTCCCCAGCCGAGCCGGGGAGAGAGCGGCAGGCCAGAGACGTCAGACGGTTTTCGTCGTCGTTTTGGCCTTGGTTTTGGCAGAAACCGGAACGGCAATATCCACCCCGGCAACCCGTGCCCGGTCATTGCATTCAGCAATGGCGTGTTCGTCGCGAACCATGGAGATTTCCTTTTCCGCTGTTGCTCTTAGAAGGTTTTCCACAGGAGTCAAGGTTTTTGCTGAGGGCGCCTGCGGCCAGGAGGGGCGGTGCCGATCCTGCGACCTTTTGTCATGCCATTGTCATCCCCGGCGGGTATCCCGGCCAGGTTGTCAATTCTCTGCACCGAAAACGGGGGTTTTCCATGCGTACGCTTCTCGCCGCCTTTGCGGCCACCACCATCCTCGCAGGCGCCGCTCAGGCGACGACGGTCTATCCGCTTGACCGCGCGACGATTCTCGTCGGTTCGCCGTTCGATTTCAAGGTCGAGCTCAACAAGCAGGTCAAGCCTGAGGACGTGAAGATCACCGTCAACGGCCAGGATTACAAGACCGTTCTCGGAAGCGAGGCGCAGTTCGTCGAGCTGGAAAAGGGCAAGGAAGACAAGGCTCTCGGCTCCGCTCTCCTGCTGCGCGGCCTGAAGATTTCCGCTCCCGGCGCCTACAAGGTCGAGGTCGCCGCCGGCGACGAAACCAAGTCCGTCACCTGGAACGTTTACGAAACCGCGGCCCAGCCGAAGGCCAAGAACATCATCTTTCTGCTCGGCGACGGCCTTTCCGTCGCGCATCGCACCGCCGCCCGCATCATGTCCAAGGGCATGACCGAGGGCAAGGCGAATGGCCGCCTTAATATGGACGATCTCGACCATATGGCCTTCATCGGCACGTCTTCGACGAATGCCGTCGCCACGGATTCGGCCAACACCATGTCGGCCTACATGACGGGCCACAAGACGGCCGTCAACGCGCTCGGCGTTTATGCCGACCGCACGCCGTCCTCGCTCGATGACCCGCGAGTCGAAACCATCGCGGAAGCCGTTCGCCGCATGACCAAGAAGTCGATCGGCATCGTTGCGACGGCTGAAGTCGAGGATGCTACGCCGGCTGCCGTCGTTTCCCATACCCGCAACCGCAACGACAAGGCCGATGTCGTCGGCATGCTGCTCGACGTCAAGCCGGAAGTCCTCCTCGGCGGCGGTTCGGCCTATTTCCTGGGCAAGGAGGTCGCCGGTTCCAAGCGCAAGGACAACCAGGATTACATTAAGCTGTTCCAGGACGCCGGCTACAAGCTTGCGACCGACAAGAACGAGCTTGCAGCCAATGCATCGGCTGAAGGCAATCTCCTCGGCCTCTTCCACACCGGCAACATGGACGTGACGCTCGACCGGGAATTCCTGAAGAAGGGCACGGTCGACAAGTTCCCGAACCAGCCGGGTCTCGTCGAGATGACCAAGGTCGCGCTCGATCGCCTTTCCAAGAATCCGGAAGGTTTCTTCCTGATGGTCGAAGGTTCCTCGATCGACAAGATGTCCCATCCGCTGGACTGGGATCGCGCCGTCGTCGATACCATCGAATTCGACAAGGCTATCGGCGTCGCCCGCGAATTCCAGAAGGCTCATCCCGATACGCTGATCGTCGTCACCGGCGACCATACGCACGGCGTTTCCATCATCGGCACGGTCGATGACGAGAAGCCCGGCACGGAAATGCGCGAAAAGGTCGGGACCTATGCCGAGGCCGGCTTCCCGAACTACAAGGACGAAAACGGCGACGGCTATCCGGACAAAATCGACGTCAGCCGCCGCCTGTTCCTGAGCGCCAATAACGGCCCCGATCACTACGAGACCTTCCGTCCGAAGCTCGACGGCCCGTTCGTTCCGGCCGTCCAGAACGAGAAGAAGGAATATGTCGCCAACGAGCAGTATAAGGATGTTCCAGGCGCCGTCTTCGTCCAGGGCAATCTTCCGAAGAGCAGCGAAAGCGGCGTTCACGCCGTCGACGACGTCGTCCTGCAGTCGGCCGGTCCCGGTGCCGAAGGCTTCCACGGCTACATGGAACAGAGCGACGTCTACCACGTCCTCGCCGACACTTTCGCCCTCGGCGCCAAGCAGACGAACTGATTGAAGATCCCGCAAGGCCGCTTGCCGGCCTTGTCTCTTTCATCGATCATGATCCCGGCCGTTCAACGGCCGGGATTTGTTTCCTGGAGATCGCCATGGATATATTCTCTTCGCTGCATCTCAGCCGCCGCCGGTTGATTGGCGCCGCCATTGCGCTCCCCTTTACGGTGTCTGCTGTTCGCGCCGCCGACCCATCGCTTTCTTTCAACGAGCTCTACGGCAAGTTCGGCGTGCTCGGCCTCGAATTTTCCGACAAGGTGAAGCGTCTTGCCGGCCAGGACATCAGCATGAAGGGCTTCATGGCGCCGCCGCTGAAGGCCGAGGCCCAATTTTTCGTGCTGACCGAAGTGCCGATGTCGCTCTGCCCCTTCTGTTCTTCGGATGCTGACTGGCCTGACAATATCGTTGTCGTTTACCTATCGGAAAAGCAGACGTTCGTGCAGCCGCGCCAGACGATCGAAGTGCGCGGCACGCTCGAATATGGTTCTTGGACCGATCCGGAAACCGGCTTCGTCAGCCTGCTGCGCATCCGCCAGGCCGAATATTTCGCGGCCTGAACCGATATGCTGGCTCTCGATATCGAAAATCTGACCGTCACCTTTCCAGGCCTGTCTTCACCGGCGCTGGCGATCGGCCGCCTGTCGATCGAGGCCGGCAGCAGGGTTGCCATCACAGGTGCGTCCGGCTCCGGCAAGAGCACCTTCGTCAATATCGTCACCGGGCTGGAGCGGACACGGCAGGGCCGCATCCGCTGGAATGGCGAGGATATTGCCGGTTTTTCCGAAAGCCGGCGCGATCGGTTCCGCGCTGCCAATATCGGCCTGGTCATGCAGGAGTTCCATCTCTTCCCCGGCCTGTCGGCGGTGGAAAACGTCCTTCTGCCCGCGCGTCTTGCCGGCGCTGCCACGGCCGATATCGTTGAGCGGGCGCATGCGCTCTTGAGCACGGTCGGCCTTTCCCGCTCCGGCCAGAAGATCGAGACCATGTCGCGCGGCGAGATGCAGCGCGTGGCGATCGCCCGCGCACTGCTGCGCAAGCCCGGCGTCATCATTGCCGACGAGCCGACCGCGAGCCTCGATGCCGAAAGCGGCGAAGCCGTCGGAGATCTCATCCTCGATCTCGCCATTGCCGAAGGCAGCACGCTGATCGTGGTGTCGCACGACCAGCGCCTGACTAGCCGCCTCGACCGGCGCATCACCTTCGGCTCCGGCCGGATCAGCGGAGATTCCGCTGTAGCGGCAGGGGAGGCTGCATGATCCGCTTCATCCTCACCGATCTTCGCCGCCTCTGGGCGGGGTCGCTCGTTGTCGTGCTGCTGGTGGCGCTTGCGACCGCGCTCGGCGTTTCCGTCGTGCTGCAGGAGCGGGCGCTTCGTCTCGGCAGTGCGCGTGCCGCCGACAAGTTCGATCTCGTCATCGGCGCCGGCGGCAGCGAAACGCAGCTCGTGCTGTCCTCCGTGTTCCTGCAGCCGTCGCCTTTGCCGCTGATGCCGGGCGAGGTTCTGGCCAGGCTTGCCGCCGATCCACGCGTCGATTGGGCCGCTCCGATCGGCTTCGGCGATTCCTTCTCCGGCTATCCGATCATCGGTACGACGGTGGTGCTGGCCGACAAGCTTTCCGGCGGCTTGGCCGAGGGCAAGGTTTTCGCGCGCGAGGGAGAGGCGGTGATCGGCTCTGCCGTGAAGCTTTCGCTCGGCGGCGAGATCAAGCCGATGCATGGTTCGGCGGAAGAAGGTGGCGAGACCCATACCGAACTCGTCTATCATGTCGCGGGCCGTCTGCGGCCGACGGGCACCGCCTGGGACCGGGCCATCCTCGTTCCGATTCAGGCCGTCTGGCATATCCATGGCCTGGGAGAGGAGCATGCGGAAGGCGCCGAGGAGGCCGGGCACGATCATGAGCCGGCGGGCGCCGATCACGATGCGCATGAGCATCACGGCGAAATCGACCCCGATGCCGCGCTCAACGAGGTTTGGAGCGCGGATGCGCCCGGCCTTCCGGCCATCCTGGTCAAGCCGAAGACGATCGCCGACGCCTATAAGCTGAGGCAGGACTATCGCAGCGGCAATACCGTCGCCGTCTTTCCCGGCGAGGTGCTGACCAATCTCTACGCCACGCTCGGCGACGCCAAGCAGATCCTCGTTGCGGTCGCTTCCGGCTCGCAGGCTCTCGTCGCGGCCTCGCTTGTCCTGGTCACGGTCATTCATATCGGCCAGCGCCGCCGCCAGATCGGGGCGCTGAGGGCCTTCGGTGCCCCGCGCGGGGCGATCTTCGGTATCGTCTGGCTGGAATTCTTCCTGCTGGTGGTGGTCGGCGTCGGGGTCGGATTCGCAATCGGGTTTTCCGCAGCGCTGACCTTGTCGGGCCTGTTCTCGCAGACGAGCGGCATCGCCATGCCTGTCGGCTTTGCTCGTGAAGATCTCGGGCTTGCAGGGGTGCTGCTTGGCTTTGCCGCGATTCTCGCCGCGCTGCCGGCCGTGCTGGCCTATCGGCAATCGCCGGCCCAGGCGCTGAGAGCGTAGCCGCGGGAGCTATGCCTTGGATAACCAAGCGAATCGTCATTAGACTAAAGTCATAATCCCAAAGCCTCTCTCTTTGCGGGCCATGTTTTCTGGCACACTCCCGTTAGGCGTGTCGCGGCCGGGGATTTGCTTTGAGGAGAGTAGGTCGCGCGCGTTGCTCATCATTCTGTGGAGGACAGACAATGGCAAATGTCGCAAGCATGGACGGCGCGAAGGCCGGTCCGATGACGGGCGAGGAGAAGAAGGTCATCTTCGCTTCTTCGCTCGGCACCGTTTTCGAATGGTACGATTTCTATCTTTACGGTTCGCTCGCCACCTATATCGGTGCGACCTACTTCACCCAATATCCTGAGGCAACGCGCAACATCTTCACGCTGCTCGCCTTCGCCGCCGGCTTCCTGGTGCGTCCCTTCGGCGCCTTGGTGTTCGGCCGTCTCGGCGATCTCGTCGGCCGCAAATACACCTTCCTGATAACGATCCTGATCATGGGTTTTTCGACCTTCCTCGTCGGTATCCTGCCGGGGGCGGCCACCATCGGCATCGCGGCACCGATCATCCTGATCGGTCTTCGCCTGCTCCAGGGCCTTGCGCTCGGCGGTGAATATGGCGGTGCGGCAACCTATGTCGCCGAACATGCGCCGAACGGGCGCCGCGGCTATTTCACCTCATGGATCCAGACGACGGCGACGCTCGGCCTGTTCCTGTCGCTGATCGTCATCATCCTGGTGCAGTCGCTGATGGGTCCGGTTCAATTCGCCGCCTGGGGCTGGCGCATTCCGTTCCTGGTCTCGGTCGTCCTGCTCGGAATTTCCGTCTGGATTCGCCTGAAGATGAACGAATCACCTGCGTTCCAGCGCATGAAGGCTGAAGGCAAGGGCTCCAAGGCGCCGCTGACCGAAGCCTTTGGGCAATGGAAGAACGCCAAGATCGCGCTCATCGCGCTTCTCGGAGCCACCATGGGCCAGGCAGTCGTCTGGTACGGCGGTCAGTTCTATGCGCTGTTCTTCCTGCAGAACGTGCTGAAGGTCGATCTTTTCTCGGCCAATGTGATGGTCGCCATCGCGCTCTTCCTCGGCACGCCGTTCTTCGTCATCTTCGGTGGTCTTTCCGACAAGATCGGCCGCAAGCCGATCATCATGGCGGGTCTTCTCATCGCGGCGGTGACCTATAATCCGCTGTTCAAGGCGATGACCTGGACGGCAAACCCGGCGCTTGCCGAAGCACAGGCCTCGATCCGCGCGACAGTTACGGCCGATCCCTCGGATTGCAAATTCCAGTTCAACCCGACGGGCACGTCCAAGTTCACCAGCTCCTGCGACGTGGCGACGGCGTTCCTGACGAAGAACTCGGTGCCTTACGATGTCGTGCCCGGTCCGGCCGGACAGCCGGCAACGGTGAAGGTCGGCAATGAGACGATTGCGAGCTTCGACGTCGTTGCCGCCGGCGACAAGGCGAAGGGCATGACCGCCGCCTTCGAAAAGGGCGTCAACATCGCTCTCCATGATGCCGGCTATCCGCTGAAGCGCGGCGCCGCCAAGGTGCCGGATTCCAAGCTCGATGCCTTCATCGCCGCCAATCCGGAACTGGCGCTCAATGCCGAATCCGTGCGTGCCGGCGAGAAGGAAACTGTGCCGGCCGCCAAGCTGGTCGAAGGCAAACTGCTGACGGCGGATGAGGCCAATGGCGTCACCGACATGACTGTCTACAACATCGCCAATGGCGGCAGCTTCGCCATGGTCGCCGATCCCGCCCGCGTCAACTGGGTCGGCACGATCGCCATCCTGTTCGTCCTCGTCCTCTATGTGACGATGGTCTACGGTCCGATCGCCGCCCTTCTGGTCGAGCTCTTCCCGACCCGCATCCGCTATACCGGCATGTCGCTGCCCTATCACATCGGTAACGGCTGGTTCGGCGGCCTGCTGCCGGCAACGGCCTTCGCAATGAGCGCCGCCGCGGGCGATATCTATTACGGTCTCTGGTATCCGATCGTCTTTGCAGCGATCACGCTGGTGATCGGCCTGATCTTCCTGCCGGAAACGAAGAACAGAGATATCCACGCAATGGATTGATTACACGCGGTCGAACGTGAGAAGCTTGAGAAAAAGGCCCGGCGCTCACAAGGCGCCGGGCTTTTCCGTGTCCGGAAACAGGCGCTTGGCGAGCGGCCAGCCGTCCGGCGCCAGTTTGAAGAGCAGGCCGCAGCGGGCATAGACGATCGCCGTCAGCAGCGAGAACCAGGCGCCGAAGGCAAGGCCGGCGATGACATCGCTCGGATAGTGGGCGCCGACCATGACACGCGTCATGCCGAGCCAGATGGCAGAGGCGATGAAGGCAACGCGGTAGCGCGGGAAGAGAAGCGCAAAGGCGGCGAAGAAAGCGCCGACCGTGGTGGAATGGCCGGACGGAAAGCTTTCGAAAGCGGCGTGGCCCGAAAAGGGTGTGAAGGAAAAGATGCCGTAATCGTGGAAGTGGTCGGGGCGCGCCCTGCCGATCGCCCGCTTCAGCAGATTGGCGAGAAGCCCGGAGAAGACCACCGTGGTGAAGAGGTAAGCGCCGATCCAGCTGACATAGAGCGCCTGCGCCTTGGAGCGCGCCGTCTTCAACAGTCTGTAGCCTGCCCTGCCCTGAAAGAAGAGCAGGATACTGGTGTAGATCAGCCAGGCGGAATCGCCGAAACCGGTCAGCATTTCGCCGAGCTGCTTCACCGGCGCGGGAGGCTTACTGGCGCCGATCGGCGCATCGAAGAGCAGCATGGAAAGGATGACGGCATTGAGCGTGATGAAGAGGCAGGCCTGCCAGCGCAAAGGTGGCATGCCGACACCGCTCCGGCGCCAGCGCCTGTCCAGGGAAGCCCAAAATGCCCGCATTCCGTCGTCCGTTCGAATTTGCCGGGTTAGAATTCGGCGCAAAAATACACGAGATTGTGGCTGAGAATAGTCCGTTTCTGAGAATTCGGCCGATCCCGTTCAGGCGTCTCGGCCTTTCACGAAAAAGCCCTCCGCATGCGTGATGCGAAGGGCCGGATGCTGTTTCACGTGAAATATATCAGGCGGACAGCGCCTTGAACTCGGCGAGGATCGCATCACCCATCTCGACGGTGCCGACCTGCTTGCAGCCATCGGCCATGATATCGCCGGTGCGGATGCCCTTGTCGAGCACGTTGGCGATCGCCTTTTCCAGGTCGTCGGCTTCCTTCACCAGATTGAAGGAGTAGCGCAGGCACATCGCGAAGGAGGCGATCATGGCGATCGGGTTGGCAATGCCCTTGCCGGCGATGTCGGGGGCCGAGCCATGGACGGGCTCATAGAGCGCCTTGCGCTTGCCGGTCTTGCCGTCGGGCGCGCCGAGCGAGGCTGACGGCAGCATGCCGAGCGAGCCGGTCAGCATGGCGGCGACGTCGGAGAGCATGTCGCCGAACAGATTGTCGGTGACGATGACGTCGAACTGCTTGGGTTGGCGCACCAGCTGCATGCCGCCGGCATCGGCCAGCATATGTTCCAGCTGCACGTCGGAATATTTCGCCTTGTGCGTTTCGGTCACCACCTGGTTCCAGAGCACGCCCGACTTCATGACGTTGCGCTTTTCCATGGAGCAGACGCGGTTCTGGCGCGTCCGGGCCATTTCGAAGGCGACGCCGGCGATGCGCTCGATCTCGTAGGTATCGTAGACCTGCGTGTCGATACCGCGCTTCTGGCCGTTGCCGAGGTCGATGATCTCCTTCGGCTCGCCGAAATAGACGCCGCCCGTCAGCTCGCGGATGATCAGGATATCAAGGCCTTCGACCAGTTCGGGCTTCAGCGAGGAGGCTGAGGCAAGCGCCGGATAGCAGATGGCCGGGCGCAGGTTCGCGAAAAGCTGCAGATCCTTGCGCAGGCGCAGCAGGCCGGCTTCCGGGCGCACGTCGTAAGGCACGCTATCCCATTTCGGGCCGCCGACGGCGCCGAAGAGAACGGCATCGGCGGCAAGCGCTTTCTGCATGTCGCCTTCCGAGATCGCCGCGCCATGGGCATCGTAGGCAGAACCGCCGACAAGGCCCTCGTCAGTGACGAAACCGGCATCCATCGTCTCGTTCATATAGGCGATGATCTTGCGGACCTCGCCCATGGCCTCGGGACCGATGCCGTCACCCGGCAGCAGGAAAAGATTGCGCGCTGTCATGAAACCCTCCTGGGAAAAACAAGTTGCGGTTTCTTAGACCCCGGAAATGGGCATTTCAAGCGAGAGAAGCGGTGAATCGGTACGCTTCATTCCCGGTCGCGATGGTTGCTCCTGTACCCGCAAAGGGAATAGAACTGCTATTGTAGCTTTATTTTCCGGATCTTTCTCATGTCCTCAGCGCCTCTCCATCTCGACACGCCTTTGCTTCGGACATCCCCCGGCTACAGCGCCAGCGGCAAGCCGCTCTGGCTGAAGCTCGATGCACTGCAGCCTTCCGGCAGCTTCAAGCTGCGCGGCGTCGGCCGGCTTTGTCAGTACGAAGTGGAACATGGCGCGCGCGAGATCTTCTGCGCTTCCGGCGGCAATGCCGGCATTGCCGCGGCTTATGCCGGCCGCGCGCTGGGTGTGCCGGTCACGATCGTCGTGCCGGAGACAACGGCGGCCGATGTCCGGCAGACGATCGCCGCAACGGGCGCGAATGTCCTGGTCCATGGATCGGTTTTCGATGAAGCCAATGCCCATGCGGTCGAACTCGCGAGGAGCCGCAAGGCGAGTTATGTGCACCCCTTCGATCATCCGCTTCTGTGGGACGGCCATGCCACGCTGATCGACGAGGTGGTGGTGAAGGGTGCGGCATTCGATTGCGTCGTCACCAGCGTCGGCGGCGGCGGATTGCTTGCCGGTATCGTCGAGGGGCTGAAACGGAACGGGCTTACCGATGTGCCCGTCATCGCCGTCGAAACCGAGGGGGCGGCTTCGCTGAATGCCAGTCTCCGGGCGAATGAGCGCGTCACCCTTCCCGCCATCACCTCGATTGCCAATTCGCTCGGCGCGCGGCAGGTGGCCCAGCATGTCTTCGAGCTGCCGAAACGGCATCCGATCGAAAGCGTTGTCGTCAGTGACGCCGATGCCGTGGCCGCCTGCCTGAAATTTGCCGATGCGCATCGCATCCTGGTCGAGCCGGCCTGCGGTGCGGCCCTTGCCGTTGCCGATGTGCATGCCGGCCTGCTTCAGCGCTTCGACAATCCGCTGATCGAAGTCTGCGGCGGCATCGGCGTGTCGCTCGAAAAGCTGAGGCTTTGGAAAGAGAAGTTTCTCTGATCCGGAAGGGCGCTGTAAAGAAAAAGCCGGGCGAAAGCCCGGCTTGATCGATAATCCATTGGGTGGCTCAGGCGGCCCAGGGATGCGAAGCGGCGTTCTTCTTCTCGAACTCGTCGATCGCCTTGCCCTTTTCCATGGTCAGGCCGATATCGTCGAGGCCGTTCAGCAGGCAGTGGCGCTTGAACTCGTCGAGATCGAACTTGATCGAGCCGCCATCGGGACCGGTGATTTCGAGGTTTTCGAGGTCGACCGTCAGAATAGCGTTGGAGCCGCGCGAGGCGTCGTCCATCAGCTTATCGAGATCTTCCTGGCTGACCTTGATCGGCAGGATGCCGTTCTTGAAGCAGTTGTTGTAGAAAATGTCGGCGAAGCTGGTGGAGATCACGCAGCGGATGCCGAAATCGAGCAGCGCCCACGGAGCATGCTCACGCGAGGAGCCGCAGCCGAAATTGTCGCCGGCGACCAGGATCTTGGCATCGCGGTAGGCGGCTTTGTTCAGCACGAAATCGGCGTTTTCGGAGCCGTCTTCGTTGTAACGGGCTTCGGCGAAAAGGCCCTTGCCGAGACCGGTGCGCTTGATGGTCTTCAGATAGTCCTTCGGAATGATCATGTCGGTGTCGATGTTGACGACCGGCAGAGGCGCTGCAACGCCCGTGAGCTTCACGAATTTATCCATGACCCATGCTCCATTTCAGCAAAACGTACTTTCCTGAATGTGCATCTAGTCCAGTTTTTCGCTGAAATGAAGGAGAATCTTTCTAAAATGGCGGCCACGCGACGTTTCGCGCGGCCCGCCCATCGCTTGTGTCCATTACTTGGTGGGTGCGTTGAGGCCCCAGAGGACGCCGAAGGGATCACGAAGCTGGCCGTAGCGGTCGCCCCAGAACATCAGCTCGATAGGCATGATGACTTCGGCGCCGGCAGCCACGGCCCGCTCCCACCAGAAATCGATATCGTCGATGACAAGCTGGATGGCGAAGCCTTCATGGCCTTTGAAGGGATGGCCGTATTCGGGATAGGCATCCGCCAGCATGAGGGAGCTGCCGTTGATATAGAGGTGCACATGCATCGTGCGGCCGCTCTCGTCGACCGGCACCCTATGCGCTTCTTCGGCGCCGAAGGCTTTCTTGTAGAATTCCGCGGCTTTTACCGCGCCGTCGACCGTCAGGTAGGGCAGCAGGCCATTCTTGACCGGCGGCATTTTGACCGGATTGCTTTCCGTATCCATGCTCATCCTCCATCGTTTTTGAGCGCCGGCTGAATGCCTGGCTGCTTCAAAGACGTATCATGGAAGCATGATCCGACAGTGTCGGTCAGTTTTTTAAGCGGCTTAGAGATCGATAATCGTGCCGCGGCCGTCGTTCCAGATGCGCATCTCCGGCTTACCGTTGTTTGCCTTGGCGCGCACCGGGGCGGGCTTCATCTTCATCGAAAGCGCGCGGCCGACCATGAGCACGGTCAGAATACCGCCGACGGCGAGCGTCACCGAGAAGGTGAGAAGCAGCATGGCCACGAAAAAGGTGGCGCCGGCAAGCATGATGAAGATGGAGCGAATGTTCTGCATTGGTTTTAGACCTTTCTTCGGAAAGGAATGTGGTCCTTCTTTTTCTTCTCTGCAAGGCAAGCATGGCTTTTTGTTGTCTTGCCGGATTTTGCGAAGCTTGGCACTAATTGCTGATGAGCCGAACCATACCTCTCCGTTCCCTGCGTCTACGCCGCTCGGTGTTGAGCGTGCCCGCCATCAACGCGCGGGCGCTCGAAAAGAGCCATTCCCTTGATTGCGATGCCGTTATTTTCGATCTGGAGGATTCCGTCGCGCCCGAAAAGAAGGAAGAAGCGCGAGAAAATTTGAGACGTTTTTTTGCCGGGCCGCCTCCGGAGGGCAAGGAAAGGATCATCCGCATCAATTCTTTGTCATCCGAATTCGGGCCGGCGGATCTCGATCTGGTCAAGGACGTTTCGCCCGATGCCGTTCTGCTGCCGAAAGTGGACGAGCCGCAGGATGTCAGGGCGATTGGCGATCTACTGGCGGAAGCGGACGCTCCGGAGGAATTGCGTATCTGGGCGATGATCGAGACGCCGCGCGGCGTGCTGAATGTCGGGGCAATCGCCGAAGCCGGCCGCACGCCGGGATCGCGGCTCGATTGCCTCGTCGTCGGCCTCAACGACCTACGCAAGGAAACGGGCGTCTTGCCGCAGCCGGGGCGGACCTATCTCGTGCCCTGGCTGATGCAGGTCATCCTGGCGGTCAAGGCCTACGGGCTCGATGCACTCGACAGCGTCTTCAACGATTTCCGCGATGGCGAAGGCTTCGATGCCGAATGCGGACAGGGCCGCGCCATGGGTTTTGCCGGCAAGATGCTGATCCACCCCTCGCAGATTGAAGCCGCCAACCGGCGTTTCGGGCCGAGCGCGGAGGAGATCGCGGAAGCCGAAGAAATCATATCAGCCTTTGCCGATCCGGCTGCCCAAGGCCTCAACGTCATCAATGCGAACGGGCGGATGATCGAGCGGCTGCATCTTGTCCAGGCCGAAGCTCTGGTTCATAAATTGCGCCTGATTTCCGCAAGAAAGCCCGCCTGATGAAACTCTACCGCTTCCTGACTGGTCCCGACGACGCTTCCTTCTGTCACAAGGTCACCGCCGCCCTCAACAAGGGCTGGTCGCTGGAAGGTTCGCCGACCTATGCCTTCAATGCCGCAACCGGCGCGATGCAATGCGGCCAGGCGGTCGTCAAGACTGTCGAAGGCAAGGATTACGATCCTGAGATGAAGCTTTCCGAGCAATAGCACCTTCTGCCGAACGCGCGGTTTAAAGCATGTCGCGCAAAAGTGTGCAGCGGTTTTGCGGCAACGACATGCGTAAAAACAAAGAGCTAAAGCGCAAGGAGCGAATCTAAAAGATCGCGACGCGCTTTAGCGCTCGGTGGCTTCCTCGGCGCTTGCCTCGATCCGCTCCATGTCCTCGTCGCTCAGCCCGAAATGGTGGCCGATCTCATGGATCAGGACATGGGTGATGATATCGCCGAGCGTCTCGTCGTTTTCGGCCCAGTAGTCGAG
The DNA here is from genome assembly GCF_047445895.1 of Rhizobium sp. BR 249. Lineage (NCBI taxonomy): Bacteria > Pseudomonadati > Pseudomonadota > Alphaproteobacteria > Hyphomicrobiales > Rhizobiaceae > Rhizobium > Rhizobium sp. BR 249. The sequence continues at coordinate 34,521 of NZ_JARWKX010000010.1, forward strand.
GATGGGACGGCGATAGAGGCGGATGCGGTTCGGCATCTCGCCGGTTTCCACCGTGAAGCGTTCGGAAATGCCCCTGCCCTCGAAAAGACCGAGCAGATCGAAAGGCGTTTCCAGCGCCATGTCCTCGAAAACGTCGTCATCGGGAAAATCCTCGATCTCGATCGTGAGGTTGGTCGTCAGCCGGCGGAATTCATCCGGCAAATGGCTGTAAGCCTCCATGGCCAGCGACTCGAAAGTGCTGATCGTCGGCGCATGGCGGTCTCGCCAATCATCGCTCTGGTCTATGCGGGCCATGAATATTCCTTCCTTTGCGGGCCCATATAGAACCTTTATCGCCGTTTTTCGAGTGTGGAATCAAAGGCAGGAATAAATTCATATAAAATGGTTGTTGACTCTTCTCCGGCTCTCTGGAATCCATAAGAACATAACAGGAACAAGACGGATCGGAGTAACGCCATGGCGCAGAACGCCCTGGCGCGCGAGCGGCTTTTTGCGCTCCGCGAAACCATCGCCAAACTGGAAGGAAAACCCGCGCCGGCGCTTGCGGCAGCGGAGCGGGAAGCCTTGGCATCGGGCAAGGAGACGAGGCAGGCTGCGCAGTGCAATGGCCGCGGACTTCGGCTGCCGTTCGGCGTGACCTTACTCGACGAAGCGATGGAAGGTGGCCTGCCGCTCGATGCGATTACGGAAATCCGTTCCAGCCTTCTTCGGAATGCCGGGGCTGCCTGCGGCTTCGCGCTCGCCGCTGCGGCTCTGTTGCAGCGGCTGGAGGAGAATGACGGCCATCGTTCGCCGATACTCTGGATCGGCGATACGATCTCGACCATGGAGGCCGGTCTTCCCTATGCGGTGGGCCTGCAGGATTTCGGCCTGCGGCCGGACTGTTTCCTGTTTGCTTTGCCGCGCAAGCTCGAAGAGGCGCTCTGGCTTGCGGAAAGCGCGGTGGAAAGTGGCGCCTTTTCGGTCGTCATCCTGGAGATCAGGGGCAATCCTGCGCATTTCGGCCTGACCGAGAGCCGGCGGCTCGGTCTGCGCGCCAAGGCGGTCGGCCGCCCGCTCTTCCTGCTTCGGCAGGCGGGGGAGGAGGAGGCAAGCAGCGCCGTCTTCCGCCTGCTGGCCGAACCCGCGCCATCCGGCATGCGGTCCCTGCCGAATGGATCGCGGCTTGCCGGCAGCATCGGCAATCCGGTTTTTCGTCTCAGCCTGGAGAAGAGCCACAACCCGGCTCCGCTCTCCCTTCTTCTGGAGTGGAACCCCCATGAACGTCAGTTTTTCCCCATCGGCGAACCAAGGCACGCTCTTACTCCAGACGAGCGGTCAGCGTATCCTGGCGCTCAGTTTCCCGCATCTACCGACAGACAGGATCGCCCGCAAAAAATGGGGACTTTCCTGGCGTTCGAAAGGGCGTCCTGAAGCCGCGCCGATCGTCTGTGCCGGAAAGCACGAGAATGCCATGCGGCTGACGGCGCTTGATGAGGCCGCGGAAGCCTTCGGCCTGAAGAAGGGCCAGGGTGTCGCGGAAGCCCGCGCCATGCATCCGAAGCTCGATATCGTCGAGGAAGATCCGGCCGCCGACGCGCGGCTGCTCGAAGCCATCGCCGACTGGTGCGACCGCTATACGCCTTTGGTGGCGATCGACGGACGGGACGGGCTCTTCCTCGACATCAGCGGCTGCACCCATCTCTTCGGCGGCGAGAGAGCGCTGCTGAGGGATATTCTCATGCGGCTTTTCCATATGGGGCTGGATGTGCGCGGTTCGATCTCCTCTTCCCCCGGTCTTTCCTCGGCCGTCTCCCGCTTCGGCAATGGCGGCGTCGTCGAAGACGAGGAGATGGAGGATGTGCTGGCGCCGTTGCCGGTTGCCGCACTTCGGTTGAACGAAGAGATCGTGGCATCGCTGAAGAAGCTCGGGCTGAAATATATCGGCGATGTCATGAACGCGCCGCGGGCGCCGTTGACCCGTCGTTTCGGGGCAAGCCTGCTTCTGCGGCTCGACCAGGCGCTTGGACATGACGAGGAACCGGTTTCGCCGCGGCTGCCTGTTGCCAGCCTGTCGGCCGAGCGGCGCCTGGCCGAACCGATCGGCACGGAGGAGGATATTCTCGCCCTTGCCGGCCAGGTCGCCATGTCGTTGAAACCATCCCTGGAAGCGCGCGGCGCCGGCGGCCGCGCCTTCGAACTCGTGCTCTTTCGGGTCGACGGCAGGGTTTTCCGGATTGCCGTCGGCGCTTCGCGGCCGCTCAGGGAGCCGAAGCGGATCGCGGATCTCTTTTCCCAGCGTCTGCAGGCTATTCATGACGATCTCGATGCCGGCTACGGTTTCGAGATCCTGCGGCTGAATGTCGTGCGTCATGAGCCCTTCGAAGCGACGCAGGGAGATTTCGACGGCGGCCGGCAAAGGGAAATTTCGCTTGCAGCCTTCGTCGACCGTGTCTCGGCCCGCCTCGGCGCGGACTGTCTGCAGGGTTTTCAGCTTCGCGAGAGCCATGTGCCGGAACGCGCGGTCGTCGCAAGTCCCTTGATGGAGGGTTTCCCCACGCATCGCAAAAGCGGAGAAAGCCGTCTCTCCCCCTCCCGCAGCGAGCGGCCCTTGCGGCTTTTCGCCAGGCCGGAACCGGTGGAGGCTTCGCTTGCCGAAGTTCCGGAAGGGCCGCCGCAAAGCTTCCGTTGGAGGCGCATGCAGCATCAGGTCTTGCGCAGCGAAGGTCCGGAACGCCTTGCCATGGAGTGGTGGATCGATGGCGCCGATGCCAGGACCCGTGACTATTTCCGGGTCGAGGACAATGCCGGTCATCGCTTCTGGATCTATCGAGAAGGCTTTTATGGCGAGGAGCCGCCGCCGCGCTGGTTCATGCACGGGGTTTTCGCATGAACAGGGCGCCTGCATTCTTCGAGATCGGTGCACGCACCAATTTCTCCTTTCTGGAAGGTGCTTCGAAGCCTGAGGAAATGGTGATGCAGGCTGCCATGCTGAAACTTTCCGGTCTTGGGATTGCGGACCGAAACTCGGTTGCCGGCGTCGTCAGGGCGTATGCGCAGGCGCAGGAGATCGAAGAGAAATTCAAGCGAAGGCATGAAAAGAACCTCGATGGGAAAGAGGAGAAAATTCTCGATCCGATCCGGATTCAACCGGGCGCCCGGCTCGTCTTTTCGGACGGGACCCCCGAAATCCTTGCCTATCCCCGGAACAGGCGGGGATGGGCGCATCTCTGCCGTTTGCTGAGCGCGGGAAACCTGCGGGCGGAAAAAGGCTCCTGCCTGCTTTACGAGGCGGATATCATGGAATGGGGAGACGAGATGATGCTCGCCCTCGTCCCCGATCCGTCGGTTGCCGGCAAAATTGCCGGTGAGCAGGAATTGGCGGCCTGTCTCGAACGGTTCCGGGAACGCTTCGGGGAGGCATTTCATATGGCGCTGGCGCCTGCCTATGACGGCCGAGACCGTCAGGTTTTCGCAGCACTTTTCATGATCGCCGCCCGCAACGCTATTCCTGTCGTCGCGACCAACCAGCCGCTCTATCACCATACCGACCGGCGCCCCCTTTCCGATATCGTCATCTCGATCCGGGAGCATGTGCCGATTGCCGAGGCAGGTTTTCTTCTTGCCTCGAATGCCGAGCGCTATCTGAAGGATTCACGTGAAATGGCCCGCGTCTTCCGGGATTATCCGGAGGCGATCGCCAATACCCAGGTGTTTTTCGGCAGGCTTTCGTTTTCGCTCGATGAACTCAAACACAATTATCCGCCGGAAAACGACCCCGGCGAAACGCCCTATGAAACCCTCGAGCGATTGACGAGGACAGGGGCTGCGAAGCGTTATCCGGATGGCGTCTCCTCCGAGATCCAGGCTCAGATCGACTATGAACTCAACCTCATCCGGGAGAAGCAATACGAGCCGTATTTCCTGACGGTCCACAAGCTCATTCAGCATGCGCGTTATGAATTGAAGATCCTGTGCCAGGGCCGCGGTTCTGCGGCCAATTCGGTCATCTGCTACTGCCTTGAGATCACGGAAGTCGATCCGACCAAAAGCACATTGCTCTTCGACCGGTTCATCTCGATGGACCGGGACGAGCCGCCTGACATCGATGTGGATTTCGAGCATGACCGGCGCGAAGAGGTCATCCAGCACATTTACGGGAGATATGGCAGGGAGCATGCCGGGCTGACGGCTGGCGTCACCACCTATCGCACCCGTTCGGCCGGCCGCGAAGTCTCCAAGGCTTTCGGGCTCTCGGAGGATGTCCAGTCGGCGATCAGCAGCCTGGTCTGGGGCTGGTCGGAGGATAATCTGTCGGAGCGCGATGCCAAAGCGGCCGGGCTCGATATTGCAGACCCGGTGACCCTGAACGTTCTGCGCTATGCCTCCGAGCTTCTCGGCTTCCCGCGTCATCTCACCCAGCATGTCGGCGGTTTCGTCATCACGCGGGACCGGCTCGACGAGGTCGTGCCGATCATGAAGACGGCGATGCCGGATCGCTACATGATCGAGTGGGACAAGGACGACCTCGACAATGTCAAGATCCTCAAGGTCGATGTGCTGGCGCTCGGAATGCTGACCTGCTTGAGGAAGGCTTTTTCACTGCTCGAACTGCATTACGAGGTGAAGAAAACCCTTGCCGATCTCGGCAACAGGGAACATGGGGACGAGGGCGTGCCGGTTTACGACATGATGTGCCGGGCCGATACGCTGGGCGTCTTTCAGATCGAAAGCAGGGCGCAGATGAGCATGCTGCCCCGACTGAAGCCGAGGCGCTTCTACGATCTCGTGATCGAGGTGGCGATCGTCCGTCCCGGCCCTATCCAGGGCAACATGGTTCATCCCTATCTCACTCGCCGGGAGCAGTCGCATTCGCCCGATTTCAAGATCGAATATCCGAAAGACGAGATGATCCCGATCCTCAAGCGGACGCTCGGCGTCCCGCTCTTTCAGGAACAGGCCATGCAGATCGCGATCACCGCGGCAGGATTCTCACCTGCCAAGGCCGACCGTCTGCGCCGCTCGATGGCGACCTTCAAGCGGTTGGGAAAGGTGAACGAGTTCAAGGACGATCTGATCAACGGCATGACCGGGAGAGGTTATCCGAAGGAGTTCGCCGAACGCTGCTTCAGCCAGATCGAAGGCTTCGGCGAATACGGCTTTCCGGAAAGCCATGCGGCTTCCTTCGCCCTCCTGGTCTATGCCTCGTCCTGGATCAAGGCCTATTATCCCGACGTCTTCTGCGCTGCCATGCTCAATTCGCAGCCGATGGGTTTTTATGCGCCGGCCCAGCTTGTCCGCGACGCCAGGGAGCATGGGGTCGAGATCCTGCCGGTCGACATCAACAGATCCGATTGGGATTGCCATCTCGAAGAGGCGGTGTTCGACAGGAATGCCGTCGACAGCCGGCATGCCGATATGCGCGGCATCATCAAGACGAAGCGAGCCGTCCGCCTCGGTTTCCGGCAGGTCAAGGGCCTGTCGGAGAAAGCGCTGGAAGGCCTTCTCGCCAACAGGGGCAATGGCTATGGCTCGGTTCGTGATCTCTGGCTGCGATCCGGTCTCGACAGGGCCGATATCGAGCGGCTGGCGGATGCCGATGCCTTCGGTTCGATCGGCCTGTCGAGGCGCGAGGCGCTCTGGGCCGCAAGGGCGCTGGATGCGAAATATGCGCCCGAGACATTGCCGCTGTTCGATCAGGTGAACCATATCGACCTTCAGGTCGAACCGAAGGCCCGTCTTCCTGACATGCTGGCGGGCGAGCAGGTGATCGAGGACTATCGCTATCTCTCATTGTCGCTGAAAGCGCATCCGGTCTCCTTCCTCAGAGAGGAATTCCGCAAGATCGGCATCACGCGCAATGTCGATCTTCTCAGAGTGCCGAACGGAAAGAGGGTGACGATCGCGGGGCTTGTCTTGGTGCGCCAGCGGCCGGGATCGGCCAAGGGTGTGATCTTCATGACGCTGGAGGACGAGACGGGGGTCGCCAATGCCATCGTCTGGAGCAAGATATTCGACAAGTACCGGGCGGTCGTCATGGGCGCCCGGCTCGTGAAAATCCGCGGCAGGCTGCAAAGCCATAGCGGCGTGATCCATACCGTCGTCGAGCATATCGAGGACATGACGCCGGCGCTCGGCATCCTGCAACGCGAGGCCCGCCGTTTCGGCGCCTGCGAATGGTCGGACGAGGTGTTGAGACCAGGCGACGACCAGCGGCAGGTCGTGGATGCGCGCAAAGGAGCGGCATTGGAAAAACGAATGATTGCCGCAGGCCGCCAAACGGGCGTGGCGGAAACCGCCGAAGTCATGCCGCGCGGGCGGAATTTTCATTGAGGGCATGCAGATCGGAACCGTGTGGGCGCGCCTTCCTCATGTGCTGGCGTCTCCGCCCGGGAATCCGCCGTCAATTTTAGAGAATCTGCAACAAGCCCGGCCTATCGCTGCTTCTCGATGGTGCCGGACTCGAATTTTTTCTTGACAGCCACCATCTTCTTTAGCAGAAAACACGATAGTCAGTGTCATGTTTGGAATGAAGACGTGCTTGTCTGCAGCTGCAATTATATAACCGACAAGGAAATCCGGGAGGTCATCACCGACCTTCTCGATCAGGATTGTTGGCAGCTTATCGTGCCTGCGAAGGTCTATCACGCCATGGAAAAACGCGGCCGTTGCTGCGGCTGTTTCCCCAATGTGGTCGACATCATTATCCAGACGACCGAGGAATATCACGCCCGTCGCCACTCGACGGAAGCCGAAATATTTGATTTCATGTCACGCTTGAAACAATTCCATGAGGAAAACAGGAGAGCGGACATTGAAAGGCGACAAAAAGGTCATCGAGCGGCTTAACGAGGCATTGTTCCTCGAACTCGGTGCGGTCAACCAATATTGGGTTCACTACCGTCTTCTTGAGGACTGGGGCTACACCAAGCTCGCTAAGAAGGAACGCGCCGAATCCATCGAAGAGATGCACCATGCCGACCGGCTTGTTGCACGCATCATCTTCCTCGAAGGCCATCCCAATCTGCAGACCCTCGCACCGCTGCGCATCGGCCAGAACGTCAAGGAAGTTCTGGAAGCCGATCTGGCCGGCGAATACGACGCCCGCACGGCCTACAAGAAGTCGCGCGATATCTGTCATGAGGCCGGCGATTACGTTTCCATGAAGCTTTTCGAAGAGCTGCTGATGGATGAGGAAGGCCATATCGACTTCCTCGAGACCCAGCTCGATCTGCTCGAGAAAATCGGCGAAAGCAAATACGGCCAGCTCAACGCCGATTCCGCCAACGAAGCCGAATAAATTGCTAAAGCGCGTCGCGATCTTTCAGATTCGCTCCTTGCGCTTTAGATCTTTGTTTTTAAGCATGTCGTTATCGCAAAACCGCCGCACACTTTTGCGCGACATGCTCTAGAAGATACCGGCCGTCCCGAACGGACGGTATTGCCTATCTGACATCGCCGGACGCGGTCTGGTTTGCCGTAATCAGTCTTCCGATTGAAGCGTTGCCAGGTGCTGGAATTCGGCGATCACCTGGTCGTAGACGGCGCGCTTGAAGGGAACGATCAGTCCCGGCAATTCCCGCATCGGCTTCCACTCCCAGGCATCGAATTCCGGCTCGTGGCCGCCAGGCGGCGGATTGATGGCAATCTCGCTTTCGTTCCCGTCAAAGCGGAAGGCGAACCAGCGCTGCGTCTGGCCACGGAATTTTCCCTTCAATCCGATGCCGATCAGCTGCGGCGGCAGATCGTAGTTGATCCAGTCGCTCGCTTCGGCAAGCAGCGTCACCGTCCTGATGCCGGTCTCTTCGTAAAGCTCGCGGTAAGCGGCATCCAGCGGGTCTTCACCCTTGTCGATGCCGCCCTGAGGCATCTGCCAGAGCTGCGGCGAGCCGTCGAATTCCGAATTGCCGTCGGGGATGCGCCGTCCGGCCCAGACCAGGCCGTCACGGTTCAGGATCATCACGCCGACGCAGGGGCGGTAGGGCAGATCTTCTGCTTTGACGGTCGCCTGGCTCATTGTCTTCTCCGTTCACGGATTCTGGGTTCAAGGATTTCGGGGATCACTGGTGAGGGCGGCGACACCGACGATCTCGATGCCGCGCATCGCCGCCTCCTGGGTCCATTTGGCAATGGCGTCGACGCTTTCATCGAAAGCCGAGGCGACGCCGATCGCCTGGCCGTTCTTGCGGGCGATGCGTTCGAGTTCGTCGAGCTTCTGCAGCACGGCGTTGATATCGAGCTGGCCGTCGAGCTGCAGGTCGGCAAAGGCATAGGGCAGCTCGGTTCCCTTGGCGACATCAGCCGTCTTCGACTGCGCCGAGGTGCCGTCGTCGAGGAACAGCAGGCCGCGTTTGCCGATATCGCGCATCACGGGTTCCATGGCAGTGGGATTGGACAGGAAACGGCCGCCCTGATAGTTCATGACGCCGGTATAGTTGGTGATTTCGCCCATCGCCTTGTGCAGGTTTTCGATGTTTCGCGCCACCGGCTTCGACGTCAGCAGCGTTTCCGGACCGGGATCATTGGCCGGGTAATCAAAAGGTTCGAGCGGCACCTGCAGAAGAATTTCGTGGCCGCCGCGCCGCGCCTCCTGCATCCAGCGCTGCAGGCTGTTGCCGCTTGCGGCAAAGGCGAGCGTGATCTCCTCGGGCAGTTCGGCGATGGCGCGCTGCGTTCCGGTCTGGCTCAGCCCGAGGCCGCTGACGACGATGGCGATGCGAACACCGCGCGCGCCGGATGAGGGACGGGCATATTGGTCCATCGGCCGCCGGCCATCGGGACCGACGATCGGCAGCCTGCCAAAGGGTGTCTCTTCAAGCAGCGCTTCGTTGGGCTGGGCCGCCATGTGCGGATCCTGGCCGATCTGCATGGCGTCGACCAGGACCGGTCCGCTGCCGTCGCGCGGACGGGGACTGTATTTGGTGACGACCGAGCCATCGCCGGTGACCATCTGCTCGACATTGGCGCCCGAACGCGGCTCGGCGCGGGGCATGCCGTTCGCGGCCTGGCCGGCCGGGGCCTCAGATGGCGGTTGGGACGTTTGGGAAGGCGGCGTTGCCGCTTGTTCGGCCGGCGGCGGCGTGCGCTCGAGCCCGTCGCCAAGAAACGCCGTATAGAGGGAAAAGCCGCCTATCGCGAAAAGGCAAAGACTGGCGGCGATACGGCCCAGGCGCAAGATGCCCGGGCGCCGATTGCCGGTTTTGCGGTTGCGGCCGAGAGGCGCATGCAGGTCCGTTCCCAATTTTTTCGCCCGCTCCAAAACCGGGAAACAGCAGAAAGGTCCAAGGCCGGACGAGGTGCCCGGCCTTGGCGCGATGAATTACTTGGCGACGACGGCCTTGTCAGGGTTCGGCGGGAAGGCCGGATCGGTCTTCTTGCCGCGCAGGAGATCAAGCGCGTAGTTCAGCTGAACGTCATCCTTCGGGTCCGGCGGCACATAGGCGACGGAGCCCGAACCTTCGTCGGTCTCGCTCTGGCCCTTGATGTGGCCGCGCAGGCTGGATTCGCCCTCGGTCACCATCTTGCCCTGCAGTTCCTGCGGCAGCGGCTCTTCGACTTTGATGTCGGGCGTGATGCCCGTGCCCTGGATCGAGCGGCCGGACGGCGTGTAATAGAGCGCCGTGGTCAGGCGCAACGCGCCGTTTTCGCCGAGCGGGATGATCGTCTGGACCGAACCCTTGCCGAAGGAGCGCGTGCCGAGAATGGTGGCGCGGCGCAGATCCTGAAGGGCGCCGGCGACGATTTCCGATGCGGAAGCCGAGCCGCCGTTGATCAGCACGATAACCGGCTTGCCATCCGTCAGGTCGCCCGGGCCGGCATTGAAGCGGCGGGTTTCGTCAGGATTGCGGCCGCGGGTCGAAACGACCTCGCCACGCTGCAGCAGGGCATCGGAGACATTGATCGCCTGGTCGAGCAGGCCGCCCGGATTGAGGCGCAGGTCGAGGACATAACCCTTCAGCTTGCCGGCCGGAACGGTGTCCTTGATCTTCTTGATCGCCTTTTCCATGTCCGGATAGGTCTTTTCGGTGAAGGAGATGATGCGGAGATAACCGACATCGTCCTCGACGCGCGACTTGACGGCCTGGACGGCGACGACGTCACGGACGATCGTCAGCTCGATCGGCTTGTCGGCGCCCTTGCGGATCAGCGTCAGCTTGATCGGCGTATTGACGGCGCCGCGCATCTTCTCGACCGCGTCTTCCAGCTTCAGGCCGCGCACGGACTGGCCGTCGATCTCGGAGATGTAGTCGCCGGCGAGAACACCGGCCTTGGCGGCGGGCGTATCGTCGATCGGGGTGATGACCTTGACGAGTTCGTCTTCCATCGTGACTTCGATGCCGAGGCCGCCGAACTCACCCTTGGTCTGGGTGCGCATATCCTCGGCGTCCTTCGCATTCATGTAGCTGGAATGCGGGTCGAGCGAGGAGAGCATGCCGTTGATGGCGTTCTCGATCAGCTTGTCCTCGGCCGGCGGCGTCACGTACTGGGCACGCACACGCTCGAAGACGTCGCCGAAAATCGAGAGTTCCTTGTATGTGGAGGATCCGGCCGCTTCTGCCGGCACACCTGCCGAGTAAATGACGCTCATTGCGGTCGCACCCATCAATGCGCCGACCAGAACAAGAGAAGCCCTACGAATCATTGCGTGCCTTTCCAGTGTCTTTGGCGGTCCACCAGGGTCGGGAATCGACCGGTTTACCGTCTTTTCGAAATTCAATGTAAAGCGTTGGCCGGTCCGTTTCCAGCGCCAATGCAGTTGCGCTTGCCACTCTTTTCGCTCCCATCACGGCGAGCGGCTCGCCGGAGAAAACGAATTTTCCCTGACGGGTGTTGATCGTATCCATTCCCGAGAGAACCAGGTGATATCCGTCGCCCGTGTCGAGGATGATCATCTGGCCATAACTGCGGAAAGCGCCGGCGAAAACCACCAGGCCATCCGCAGGGGCGGTTACCACCGTCTCCGCATTGGTGGCGACGGTCATCCCCATGGCCTCGTGCCCGGTGCCGTCGGCGTCGCCGAACTGGCGCAGGATATCGCCGGCTACGGGCAGTTCCAATTTCGCCTTCAATTCTCCGAAGGGATATGCGGGCGCAATGCGGTTTTTATCGGGCACACCGCTGTCGGCCAGCGCCTTCGCCTGGGCGCGCTGCTCGTCCGTCAAGAGCCTGCGGTTCTCCTCCGCCTGGCGTGCGGCGGCGGCCGCATCGCGCACCGAGGCGATCTCGGATTCCATCGAGGCGACAAGGCCTTCGAGACTGGTCGCCTTGCCCGCCAGCTCCTCCGAACGCTTCCTTTCAGCCTCGAGTTGGGCAGCGTTGCTGCGGCTGAGCTTGTCGTTTTCGGCCAGCAGCAGATCCATGCGCCGCTCTTCCTCGATACCGTCCGTCATCGTCGAGGTCAGGGCGGCCTTTTCGGCTGTACTTGCGCTCTGCAATGCGGCGAGGCTTGCAAGGTCGGCGGCAAGCTTGTCGGTTTCCTTGCGGATGCCTGGCACGACGGCGCCGAGCAAGATGGCGCTGCGCACCGAAGCAAGCGCGTCGTCGGGGGTGACGAGCAAGGCTGGCGGCGGGTTGCGGCCCATGCGCTGGAGTGCTGCCAGCACCTCGGCCAGAAGGCCGCGACGCTCATGCAGGGAGCGGCGGATGCCATCCTCCTTGACGCCGAGATCGGCAAGCTTCTTTTCGCTTTCGAGGATCTGTTTTTCGAGCCCCTTGCGGCGGGCGGCGGAATCGATCAGCGCCTGGCGGATGCTTTGCGTGCTCTTTTCCAGATTGGCGATGCTTTGCTGAAGCTCACTCACCTTATCAGAGGAAAGGCTGATGGATTTCGACAGGGTTTCGAGCTCGGCGCGGGTCTGGTCGCGTTTGGCGGCGAGTTCGGCGGCCGGATCGGGCGGCGCGGCTGCCGGCGGGGCAGGGGATTGGACCGCTTCAGATGCGGCATCCTGCGCCTGAACGGAAAAGGGATTTCCCGAGATGACGACCAGCGCTGCACCAAAACCGGCCGCAATAGCCGGCAGGATCATGCGGTGTCGCCTGGTTGATGTTCTCGTCATGCGGGTCTGGGCACTCTTTCAAATCGCGCGGAGACTAAGCTGATTTGACGCGCATTGCCAGGAAGTTTGACGGAGAACGAACGGCCAGGCAAAACAAGCCTGCGTGACAATCCGACGCATCGGCCCCATGGCGCGGCCGGCGTGATCTCAGACGCGGTGATAGGGGTGGCCGGACAGGATGGTCACGGCGCGATAGAGCTGTTCGGCGATCAGCGTGCGGACGATCTGGTGCGGCCAGGTCATCTTGCCCAGGCAAAGCGTGGCGTCGGCGCGGTCGTACAGCGCCGGATCAAGACCGTCGGCGCCGCCGATCGCAATCGTCAGATCGCGTTTGCCCTGGTCGCGATAGTTGCCGAGCAGGTTGGCGAAGGCTTCGCTGTCGAGCGCCTTGCCGCGTTCGTCGAGAAGAATGAGGATGCTGCCCTCGGCGAGCGATTTCAAAAGCATCGCCGCCTCCTCACGCTTGCGGGTGTCCGCATTGGAGGCGCGGCTTTCGGCAACTTCGGCGACACGACTGAATTCGAGGCCGACAGCGGCGCCGGCCTTGGCGAAACGGTCGAGGTAACGGGCCACAAGATCCTTTTCGGGGCCGGACTTCAGCCGTCCCACCGCAAAAAGACCAATTCGCATTCGCCCCGCTCCCGCTCATGTCGGCATTTGGACGCGCAATGCGCCTCGGGCCGGTTTAGATGTCCCGGCCGATCAATGCCATGTCTCAAGCGCCGGACGAAAGGCCGGTCCGCCTGTCAGTGCCGTGTTTCTTCGTCCATATCCGGAGCTGCCCACATCTTTTCGATGTTGTAGAACTCGCGGGTTTCAGGGCGGAACACATGCACGATGATGTCACCGGTGTCGATCAGGATCCAATCTCCGCCTTCCTGACCTTCGACGCGGGCCGGTCCGAAGCCGTCGTCCTTGAGGTCGGTGAGCAGATGATCCGAGATCGCCATGACATGCCTGTTCGAGCGGCCGGAGACCACGACCATATAGTCTCCAAGCGCCGATTTTCCGGCAATGTCTATGGTGACGATATCTTCAGCTTTGGAGTCCTCGAGGCTGGTGAGGACGGCTTCTAAGGCGCGGGCGGCGGCATCGGCGCCACGTTCCGCACTCTTCGGGACAACGGCGAGCGTTTTTCCCTTGGCGTGTACTGTTGTCAGTGCTTTCCCTTTCCTGGAATGACAAACTATGCACAACACGAGATCCGATTACGACCGGATCATGGTTAAGATAGGCATCAAACCATTAATGTTTCAAGACGCGCTAACGTACGGAACGGCGGAAAACCCGATCTTACGTTAGAATTAAAGAATATTGCCGCCAGAGCTGCTTTTTCCGGGCGGTGTACAGTTTCCATGCCACAGCGTAAAGTGCGGCAAATTCCACGATCTTTGGCTTCGATGACCGACTCGGCTGCAAAACTAATCGTTCCCGTCCTGCGAATCAGCTTTCCGGATGAGGATCGTCTCGGTCACGGCAAGATGGAACTCCTGGAGCATATCCGCGAGACCGGGTCGATTTCGGCAGCGGGGCGGGCGATGGACATGTCCTATCGGCGCGCATGGCTGCTCGTCAGCGAGATGAACCGGATGTTCTCGGAACAGGTGGTGGAATCGCAGCGCGGCGGGCAGAAGGGCGGCGGCGCGGCGCTGACGCCGTTCGGCGAGGAATTGCTCGGGCGCTTCCGCCGGATGGAAAAGACGGTCCGGGAGAGCCTTGCCGAGGATCTCGCCTGGCTCGAAGGCAAGCGCAACCTGCAGCCGGGCCAGCGGAGCTGATCAGCCTTCCAGGGCAACCGTCTTGATGATGGCGAAGACGGGTTTGCCAGGCCGGAGATCGAGGCGCTCGCAGGAGAGCGCGGTGATGCGCGAGAGAATGGTATCGCCGCCGCAATCGAGCCGGATTTCGACCGTTCCGTCTTCGTCCGGCGACATGTCTTCGATCCTGCCCTCAAGAATGTTGAGCGCGCTGAGGCCCTCCGGCCTTGCGGTTGCCAGCATGACGTCGCGGGACGGGATGCGGATACGGACCTGTCTGCCTGATAAAAGAGCGGCACCGGGAACATGCAGCCGGCTGGATTTCAGGGCGACGATCGACAGGCGGTGGCGCGCGTCGAAGCTCTCGACGGTGCCTTCCAGCAGCGCGCCCGCCTCTTTCCGGTCGGAGGCCGCAGAGGGGCGGCTAAGTATGTCGATGGCGGGGCCGGTCGCTTCCACCTTGCCGTCGTGCATGACGACGACCTGGTTTGCCAGCCGCGCCACCTCGGCGATCGCATGGCTGACATAGACGATCGGGATTTGGGTCTCATCGCGCAAGCGCTCGAGATAGGGCAGGATCTCGGCCTTGCGCGCTTCGTCCAGGGCGGCGAGCGGCTCGTCCATCAGCAGCAGGCGGGGCGAGGAGAGAAGGGCGCGGCCGATCGCGACGCGCTGTTTCTCGCCGCCGGAAAGCGTCGAGGGACTGCGATCGAGCAGTGCCTCGATGCCGAGCAGGTCGACGATGCGGTCGAAGTTCTCGCCGCGTGCTGCTCCCGGCGCGAACCAGCGGCCGTAGGAAAGATTGGCGCGGACGCTCAGATGCGGGAACAGCCGGGCCTCCTGGAAGACGTAGCCGAAACGGCGGCGGTGTTTCGGAACGAAGATGCCCCGGGCGGTCTCCGTCAGGGCTTCGCCGTCGAGCATGACACGGCCTTCGTCGGGCCGGGCAAGGCCGGCGATGATGCGGATCATCGACGTCTTGCCGGAGCCGGAGCGGCCGAACAGCGCGGTGACGCCGCGCTCGGAAGTGAAGGCGGCATCGAGCGAAAAGGCGCCGAGCCTCTGTTTTGCCTCGACGATCAGGGTCATTCCGGATCGATCCTCCGGCCGGCGAGGCGGGCAAGGAACTCGGAGGCAAGTAGAGCGGCCATTGATATGACGATGGCGACCAAGGTCAGGCGCAGTGCGCCGGCATCGCCGCCCGGCACCTGGGTGAAGGTGTAGATCGCGGCCGGCAGCGTCTGGGTCTCGCCCGGAATGTTGGAGACGAAGGTGATCGTCGCGCCGAATTCGCCCATGGCCTTGGCGAAGGACAGGATCATGCCGGCGATGATGCCGGGGAGCGTCAGCGGCAGGGTGATCGTCAGGAAGACCCAGGCGGGACCGGCGCCGAGCGTTCCGGCCGCCTCTTCCAGCTTGCGGTCGACCGCTTCGATCGACAGGCGGATGCTGCGCACCATCAGCGGAAAAGCCATGACCGCGCAGGCAAGCGCAGCGCCCGTCCAGCGGAAGGAGAAGACAATGCCGAAATATTGCTCGAGCAGGCTGCCGATCGGGCCGCGGCGGCCGAAGAGGATGAGGAGAAGGAAGCCGGTGACGACGGGCGGCAGGATCAGCGGCAGGTGAACGATGCCGTTCAGCACCGACTTGCCCCAGAAGCGGCCGCGGGCGAGCAGCAGGGCAACGAGAATGCCGAGGGGCAGGCTTGCCAGCATGGCGACGATCGAGACGCGCAGGCTGAGCAGTATCGCCGTCCATTCCTCATCGCTCAGGCCGAATATATTCAAATGCAACCGTCCCCCCAGGAAATCCGAGCTACGCCGAGGCGAGCTTCAGATTGACGACAAACCTCCTTCCTTACTCGGCGTCATCCTCGGCCTTTTGCCGAGGATCTGCTGCCCTATCGACCGGAAGCAGATGCTCGGGACAAGCCCGAGCATGACGAAAGAGTAGTAGATCGACTTATCGGTGGCCTTGACGCTAAGCCGCCGCCGTCGATTCCGCAATCATCTCAACTTCCCAATCACTTCAGAATGGTGAAGCCCTGTGCCGTGAAGAAGGCGGCTGCCTTGTCCGATTTCAAGAAGTCGAGATAGGCTGCGGCATCCGGGTTCTTGCTCTCGGCAAGGATTGCAATCGGATAGATGATCGGCGGATGGGAATCGGCCGGGAAGGTGCCGACGATGGCGACACCCTTATCGGCAGCCGCATCCGTCTGGTAGACGATGCCATAGGGTGCTTCGCCGCGGGAGACGAGAGCGAGGGCGGCGCGCACACTTTCGGCGCCGGCGACCTTGCTTTCGACCGATTTCCAGGCGCCGAGCTTTTCGAGCGCGGCCATGCCGTATTTGCCGGCGGGAACCGATTTCGGCTCACCCATGGCAAGCTTGCCGTCACCCAGCAAAGCGGCAAGATCGAAGCCCTGCTTGATTTCGACAGGCTTTGCCTTGTCCTTTTCGGCCACGAGCACGATCCGGTTTCCAAGCAGGTTCGACCGGCTGTCTGTCTTGATCAGGTTTTTCTTGGCGACGTAATCCATCCAGTCGAGGTCGGCCGAGATGAAGATATCGGCAGGCGCTGCATTTTCGATCTGCTTGGCGAGAGCACCGCTTGCCGCATAGGAGGCGACGGCTTCCTTGCCGCTTTCCCCAGCCCAGGCGGCATTGGCGGCGTCGAGTGCGTTCTTGAGGCTTGCCGCGGCAAAGACCGTCAGCTTTTCGGCGGCAGCGGCCGGCGCCGGCAGCGCTGCCGCGCCAAGCCAGAAAGCCGCGATCGCGGCGGTTGCGAGTTTCATCCATTGGCGGCGGTTTTGCATGCTTTCACTCCCCAGGGTTCGAAATATTTCGACGAATATAACGACACTCACGGTTTGGCTAGGGATATATCCACGAAAATATAACCGTATCGGCGGCCGATCGGCCCTACCTATTCATGAGGTGCATGGCTTTCCGGGAAGACGATATCCATGAAATGCGCAATGAGCCCGGATGCCGGCCGGCAAGCCGAAGGACCCGTGGTGGCAACGGTTATTTCACGCATCTTGCCGATTAAAACGGCAGCGTTCCGGGTTGATTACCCGCCGTATTGCATCGTCCGCATTGCTGCGTTGCACAAATCGATATTCACCTTCCTGCGGAATATGGTACAACACACTCATCGAAACGGCTTTCTCCTCCTCCCATAGCCGTTCGACAGGATCGGCAACACTCCTCCTCCCAGTTGTCGATCGAGTTTATAAGCCCGACGGATCTCCTCCCCCGTCGGGCTTTCTCGTTTCTGGATGTCCCTAAAATCAGCCTATTCGGCGCTGCCTGGCAGTGAGCCGTTGCGGATTGCCGTCGAGCTCAGGCCGGAGCGCGGCCCGTGAATGAAGGTCCAGGCCGGGGCTGGCTTCTTCCAGAGAACGCGCGCGTCATCCTCGTCGATGCGGGCGAAATCGAAGGTCCGCGTCATTTTCGAAGAGAGATAGGAGAGCGTCGCGCCCGGCCGGTCGATCACGGCGATCGGGAAGGTGCGGGCGATCTCCTGCCATTTCTGCCATTTGTGAAAGGTCTGCAGGCTGTCGGCGCCCATGATCCAGATGAAATGCACATGCGGATTGCGGGCCTTGACGCGGGCAAGCGTATTGGCGGTGTAGCTGACGCCGAGCGTCTGTTCGAACGCGGTGACCTTGATGCGCGGATCGGCCGCGATCCGTTCGCTCTCGGCGATGCGCTCGGCAAGCGGAGCGAGAAGATTGCGGCTTTTCAGCGGGTTGCCTGGCGTCACCATCCACCAGAGCTGGTCGAGGCCGAGCCGCTTGAGGGCGATCTCGGCGACGAGCGCGTGGCCCTGATGCGGCGGATTGAACGAGCCGCCGAACAGGCCGACGATCATGCCGCGCTCGCTGTGCGGCATGCGGAGATAGCGCCGGTCCAGCTTTTCCGTCGTCACGTCAAGGTCGTGTCTGTCCGGCACCGCGCACCCGGTATTTGAAGGAGGTGAGCTGCTCGACGCCGACGGGGCCCCGGGCATGCATCTTGCCGGTGGCGATGCCGATTTCCGCCCCCATGCCGAACTCGCCGCCATCGGCAAATTGCGTCGAGGCGTTGTGCAGCAGGATTGCCGAATCGACTTCGGTGAAGAAACGCTCGACGACGCCGGGGTCTTCGGCGATGACAGCCTCGGTGTGGTTCGAGGAATATTTCTGGATATGGGCGATCGCGCCCGATATGCCGTCGACGACGGCGACCGAGATGATCGCGTCGAGATATTCGGTCGACCAGTCCTCCTCGGTCGCGGGCTTCATGCCCGGTGCGACCTTCAGCACCGTCGCAGACGCGCGGATCTCGCAGCCGGCCTCAGTCAAAACCTCGAGCAGCGGTGTCAGATGTGTGCCGATCGCGGAGCCGTCGACGAGCAGCGTTTCGGCCGCGCCGCAGATGCCGGTGCGACGCATCTTGGCATTGACGACGATCCTCTTCGCCATCTCGACATCGGCTGACGCATCGACATAGATATGGCAGAGGCCTTCGAGATGGGCGAAAACCGGCACCCGGGCCTCGCTCTGCACCCGGGCAACCAGGCTCTTGCCGCCGCGCGGCACGATGACGTCGATCGCTCCGTCGAGGCCGCGCAGCATGGCGCCGACAGCAGCGCGATCCGTCACCGGAACGAGCTGGATCGCATGCTCCGGAAGGCCCGCCGCCTTCAGGCCCTCGACCATGCAGGCATGGATAGCCTGCGATGAACGGCGCGAATCCGAGCCGCAGCGCAGGATGACCGCATTGCCCGCCTTGAGGCAAAGCGCGCCGGCATCCGCGGTGACGTTCGGCCGGCTTTCGAAGATCACGCCGATGACGCCGAGCGGCGTGCGGACGCGTTCGATCTTCAGGCCGTTCGGCCGGTCCCAGGCGGCGATGACTTCGCCGACTGGATCGGCAAGGGCGGCGATGGCGCGGATTCCCTCGGCCATCTCGGCAATGCGCTTGTCGTTCAGCGTCAGCCGGTCGACGAAGGAGGCAAGCGTTTCGGTGCCTTCGATGTCCTTCAGGTCCTTGGCATTTTCGGCAAGAATATGCGCCTTGTTCGCCAGGATCGCATCGGCCATGGAATTCAGGGCCTTGTTCTTCGCCTCGGTGGACGCAAAGCTCAACGGTCGCGCTGATGCCTTTGCCTTGCGGCCGATGTCGTTCATCAGCGCGTCAATGTCAGGGCCTTGCGCAACGGTATCAAGCATAGCTCGCGTCCTTCTTCTGCCTTTCCGATTTCGACCGGATCTGCGCGGTCATCACCATATCGTCGCGATGGACCATGGCGGCACGCCCGGCATAACCGAGGATCGCCTCGATCTCCGCCGATTTGCGGCCGGCGATGCGGCGGGCGTCGTCGGCATCATAGCTTACCAGGCCGCGGGCGATCTCGCGGCCGGCGGGGCCGATGATCGCAACCGTATCGCCGCGGCTGAAGAGGCCGGAAACGCTGCGCACGCCGGCGGGAAGCAGGCTCTTGCCGGATCCGAGTGCCGTGACGGCGCCGTCATCGACATGCAATTCGCCGGCCGGCTGCAACTGACCGGCGATCCAGGTCTTGCGGGCGGTTACCGGTGTGCCCGAGGGGGCGAACCAGGAGGAGCGCGCGCCGTTTTCGATCGCCGACAGGGGGCTTTCGGTCTTGCCCGAGGCGATGATCATAGCGCAGCCCGAGGTGGTGGCGATCTTGCCGGCATCGATCTTGGTGCGCATGCCGCCGCGCGAAAGCTCGGAAGCGGCCCCTCCGGCCATCGCCTCGATTTCGGGGGTGATTTCGGCAATCGTCTCCAGGAAGGCCGCATTCGGATCGAGATGCGGCGGCGCGGTATAGAGGCCGTCGATATCGGAGAGAAGGATGAGCAGGTCCGCGCCGGTCATCGTCGCGACACGGGCGGCCAGGCGGTCGTTATCGCCATAGCGGATTTCGCTGGTCGCAACCGTATCGTTCTCGTTGATGATGGGGACCGCGCCGATCTTCAGCAGCTGATTTATCGTGGCGCGTGCATTGAGATAGCGGCGGCGCTCTTCCGTATCGCCGAGCGTCAGCAGGATCTGGCCGGCGACGATCTC
Source organism: Rhizobium sp. BR 249 (assembly GCF_047445895.1). Lineage (NCBI taxonomy): Bacteria > Pseudomonadati > Pseudomonadota > Alphaproteobacteria > Hyphomicrobiales > Rhizobiaceae > Rhizobium > Rhizobium sp. BR 249. Next base: position 54,393 of record NZ_JARWKX010000010.1, read on the forward strand.
GTCGCGCGACAGGCTCTCCGACCAGGCGCGCGCCAGCGCGATCTGGCCGACGGCCGCCGCCGCCTGGCTTTCCTCCAGTTTCAGCGCGCCCGAGGGCAGGTCGAGCACCGAGCGGCCGAGCGCGATTGCGCCCGAGGAGACGACGAGCACGTCGATGCCCTTGGCCTTCAGGCCCGCGATGTCGGCGCACATGGCGTCGAGCCAGGCCTTCTTCAGACCGGCCTTGCGATCGACCAGAAGAGCGGAGCCGATCTTGATGACGATGCGGCGGTAGCGGCCAAGCGGCTTACGGCTGGTCATCGGCCCCATCCTCGCCAGCATTCTCGCCCTTGTCCTCCTCGCTGACGATCATGTCGCGATGCCGGAGCTTCGGCACCTTGGCGGGCTTCTCCTCGGCATTTTCCTCGACGATGATATCGCGCAGCGCGCGCAGGACCTCGGTCATGCCCTTGCCGGTGACGGCCGAAATCTGGAACGGCGTCTTGCCGCAGGCTTTCGCCAATTCCTTGGTCTTCTTCTTCAGTTCGGCCTCGTCGAGCACGTCGATCTGCGACAGCGCCACGATCTCGGGCTTATCGGTCAGCTCGTTGCCATAGGCTTCAAGCTCGTGCTTGACCGTCTTGTATGCCTTGCCGACCTTTTCCTCCTGGGCGGAGATGAGATGAAGCAGCACGCGGGTGCGCTCGACATGGCCGAGGAAACGGTCGCCGATACCGACACCCTCATGGGCGCCTTCGATCAGGCCCGGAATATCGGCCAGGATGAATTCCCGCTCGTCGATGGTGGCAACGCCGAGATTGGGATGCAGCGTGGTGAAGGGATAGTTGGCGATCTTGGGCCGGGCGCGAGTGACCGATGCCAGGAAGGTCGACTTGCCGGCATTGGGCAGGCCCACGAGGCCGGCATCGGCAATCAGTTTCAGCCGCAGCCAGATGGTCTTTTCCTCGCCGGGCAGACCGGGATTGGCCCAATCCGGCGCCTGGTTGGTCGAGGTTTTGAAATGGGCGTTGCCGAAGCCGCCATTGCCGCCATGAGCGAGACAGAAACGCTGACCTTCCTCGGTCAGGTCGCAGATCATCGTTTCCCGGTCTTCCTCGAAGATCTGGGTACCGACGGGGACCTTCAGCGTCACGTCGCTGCCGTTGGCACCGGTGCGGTTTCGGCCCATGCCGTGGGTGCCGATCGTCGCCTTGAAATGCTGCTGGTAGCGGAAATCGATCAGCGTGTTGAGGCCGTTGACGGCCTCGACCCAGACGTCGCCGCCGCGTCCGCCGTCACCGCCGTCGGGTCCGCCGAACTCGATGAATTTCTCGCGCCGGAAGGAAACGCTGCCGCCGCCGCCGTCTCCGGATCGGATATAGACCTTTGCTTCGTCGAGAAATTTCATTTTACTTCCAGTATCCGGTGGCAGTTGGACGGCCCGTCTCGGCCCATTCGATATAGGCGGTTCCGACGGAGGTCAAAGATTATCGTGAATTTCGCGAGCTATAACATACAGTACGGCTTCGGTCTCGACGGCAGATACGATCTGGAACGAATTGCCCGCAGTCTCGAAGGCGCCGATGTCATCGCCTTGCAGGAGGTCACCCGCGGCTTCTCCCGCAACGGTTTTGCCGACATGGCGGCCGATGTTGCCGCTTTCTTTCCCGACTATTTCTGGGTGTATGGGCCGGCCTGCGACATGCATGTCGAGGCTGCTCAAGGTGGGCTTCCGCCGGTGCGCGGCACCCGCTTCCAGTTCGGCAACATGGTGCTGTCCCGCTGGCCTGTCATCTCGACCCGGACGCTGCTTCTGCCGCGCAGCCGGACGATCGGCAAGATCAACCTGCAGCGCGGCGCGACCGAAGCGTTGATCGCCGCTCCCGGCGGGGCGGTCCGCGTCTATTCCGTCCATCTCGACCATGTCTCTGCCGACGAGCGCATCCGCCAGCTGCAATTTCTGAACGCCCATATCAACGCGTTCATCCAGGACGGCGGGTCGCTGACGGGCGGTGGCGAGCTCGATCTGCCGGAGCCGCCGCTGCCGGAGGATTACGTCATCATGGGCGATTTCAACATGGAGCCGGAATCGCCGGAATATTGCGCGCTTGCCGGCGCCGGCGGCGGATATTACGGCCGCGTGGCCAAGATCGGCACGCCGATCGACGCCTTTGCGGCACTCGGGGCTTACGGGCCGGAGAGCTACAGCTGGATGGATCCCGAAGACCACGGCAAACGCATGCATCTCGATTACTGTTTCGTCAGTTGCGGCCTCGAGAGCCGGTTGAAATCCGCCCGGATCGATACGCAATCCGTCGGCTCCGATCATTTCCCTGTCTGGGTCGAGATCGGCGATTGACGAAGACGCCGCCGAGCCGGCGGCGCCTCCTTTTCGATTATGCAACTTTCCGCGGCTGCAGCATGCCCGGCTGCAGCACGGTTTCGATGTGCGACACCATGGTGTTGCGGGCGAAACAATAGATTTCGCCGCAACCGGTCATGCGAAACCCGAGCTTCTCCTGCAATCGCAGCGAAGCCGGGTTGTCTGCGAAGACACCGGAATGAACAGGCGTCTCCGGCATGCGGCGCGAGAAGCGCTCGATGATCGCCGCCACCGCCTCGCTCATATAGCCGCGCCGCCAGTAGTAGCGGTTCAGCCAGTAGCCCAAGTGCCAGCGGCCGTGGCGCAGTTCGATCGAGACGTTGCCGATATGGACATCGTCCCTGCCGGTGATGGCGAGCGTCCAGTCCGGCAGGGTGCCTGACGTGACCGGAATCAGCCAATCCAGCGCATCTTGCCGGTCGAAGGGCGCGGGTACGCGGGAAAGCATGCGCGTCACCGCGAAATCGGAAAGCGATTCCGCGATGGCGGGGGCATCGCTCAGCCTGTGGGGGCGGAGCGTCAGCCGGGCGGTCGAGATAACAGGCGCGGGGCCTGGCATCATCGGCCTGGTGTCCGGCTTCTGCAGTGCCGTCGTGCTCATGCGATGTTCCCCCAGCTTCTGAGAGACATCCAGGTCTTGCGGTCGAGCCTGTACCATTCCACAGGCACGTTGCTGCCGAGCGCCAGCGAGGCTGCGAGCCCCGATCCCTGGAACTGGAATCCGCACTTCTGGATGACGCGCCGCGAGGCGACGTTCATGACCCGGCAGCGGGCGTCGATCTGATCGACGTCCTGACGCGTCCTGAACACCATATCGACCAGGGCATGGCAGGCCTCGGTCGTATAACCCTGGTTCCAGTAGGGCTCACCCAGCCAGTAACCGATCTCGACGGTCCTGCCGTCGGTATGCGGTTCCACGCCGCAGCACCCCATGAAGGCGCCGTTTTCGGCTTTGGTGATGGCATAGACGCACTTACCAATCTCGCCATTTCGCGTACGCCAAACAAAGTCGGCGGCATCATCGGCGGTATAGGGGTGCGGCATACGCGATACCATGGTGGCGACTTTGGCGTTGTTGGCGAGATGGGCAAGGGCGTCGATGTCTTCCTCGTGCGGCGCGCGCATGACGAGCCGTTCCGATAACAAGACAGGGCAATCGGTCCTTAACCGCTCCGGCCTCAGCCGTTCCTTGGGAGACCTCTGGTCTTCCCTGGGCGACCGTGATTGGTCGACCCTCAACAATTCGCCTTGCATGTTCAGTCCTCCTGTTTGGACAAAGAAAAAGGGGAGATGGCGCCCCATCTCCCCTGTTTTCTGGACTGAACCTGGTACGGCCAGCCGGGTCGATGAGACGCCGGCTGTTTTAGAGCGCTACCGGCTTATTCCGCTGCTTCCGCTTTCGGCATGACAGACACGTAGACGCGACCGTTGGCCTTCGTTCGGTAGTCCACATTGCCGGCGGTAAGTGCAAAGATCGTGTGATCCTTGCCGAGGCCGACGTTGGAACCGGGATGCCACTCAGTACCGCGCTGACGCACGATGATGTTGCCTGCGATGACGGCTTCGCCGCCGAACTTCTTCACGCCAAGGCGCTTGGATTGAGAATCGCGACCGTTGCGCGAGGAACCGCCAGCTTTTTTGTGTGCCATTGGAGTTCTCCTTTAAACCTTGTCCCGTTGATCTTACTTGGCAGCCACGATGTCCGTGATACGGACGACCGTGTGATGCTGGCGATGGCCGCGCGAACGCTTCGAATTCTGACGGCGGCGCTTCTTGAAGGCGATGACCTTCTTGCCGCGGGTCTGGTCGACGACTTCCGCCTTGACGGAGGCGCCGGCTACGAAGGGCGCACCGATCGCCGCGTCGGCGCCTTCGCCGATCACGAGGACTTCGGTGAATTCGATGGAGTCGCCAGCGGATGCTTCAAGCTTCTCGATGGTCAGCACGTCGTTGGCCGCCACACGGTACTGCTTACCGCCGGTCTTGATGACTGCGAACATTTTTTATCCTTTCATGTTCGTTCCAGCGCTCCCCGCCAATTCAGCAGGTGGCTGTCTTTTTATCAGTCGAAGTTAAGCAGGGATTTCAGAGGCGTAACCTCGAACTCTTCCTGCCGGTGAAACGCCCCGCGCGAGCGCGAGACGAGCAAGGCACGGATTTCCCCGAACCTATTGCGCAGCCGAGATACGCGAGTGACAAAAAGGTGTCAAGGCAAAAGGATGGAATGCTTCGACTTTTCGGCTTGCCAACCTGTCATCTGCCCGTTATGAGAACGCCCGCGCCGAACAAGCGCCGACCAAGACCGCGGAGAGGTGGCAGAGTGGTCGAATGCACCGCACTCGAAATGCGGCATACCTGCAAGGGTATCGTGGGTTCAAATCCCACCCTCTCCGCCAGTTGATCACTTGGGTCGCAACGTCTTTCCGATTTATGACGCATTGCGTCCACGCATCACCATAGATCGTTTTTCTCATTGAGCCACACCTACGGCACGCCTATGGTTGGGCTTGGCAGTTTCAGCAAATCAGAATAGAATCGCCGGAACTTCACTCGGTGGTCAATTTGTCAAGATTTAGCGAACCCAAAGAATGCGGCTTGAGTAAATCGGCTGTAGACAAACTAGCTGCCAATGTCGCGAAGCAGGTTGGCTATACGCCCGGTGCCGATTTGCTTCCCATCGTCAGGCAGTTAGGTGGAGAAATCGGTATTAACGACCTGTGGAGCGTCTCCGATGCGACTTCAGGGTCAATTACAATTGAAGAGAATGGAGCCTTCAAGATTTCGTTGGCTTCGCACACAGGTGTTGTGCGTGATCGCTTCACTGTAGCTCACGAATTAGGACACTATGTCCTTCATTTTCTTTGGCCAAATCAGAATGGAAAGCGAACCGGAGCGATAATGGCGCGGCGATACGGGACCGGGCGCGTTGAATGGGAAGCGAACTGGTTCGCAGCCGGCTTCCTCATGCCTGAGCCGGCCTTTCGCGCAGCCTGGAAAGAATTGAGGGGATCGCTGCATCTAGTGGCAAACCGCTTCGAGGTTTCGATAGAAGCGGCAAGTGTGCGCGCAGGGACGTTTGGTTTGAAGTAGGGTTATTGTGGAAGCGCAAGAACGTTACAACGGACCCTTGGTCTCAGTGCTTAGGCTGTTCCTCAGCGTCGACCTAGTTGGATCGACCGCGTTTAAGCAAGCAAATCAGACGGCTTTTACAAGCGACGCGAAGGCAACGGACACCGGCGTAGAGCCGTGGTTCTTGCCGATGGCTCAATTCTATAAAGAAATTGAGCGTATTTTCGCGCGGACGTGGAAGGCATATGTCACCGGACTTGCTGTAGAGCTCGACTGGCTCCCTGGCCCTGCGCCGCAGCTTTGGAAGAGCGCTGGCGACGAACTTTTATATGTTAAGGAAATAACCGATCACCGACAGGCTCTGGCATGCATTGTCTGTTGGAAAAATGCCGTCGAGGAATACCGTCCTCATCTTAAGGATAGGTATCCATCGCTCGACCTAAAGTGCACAGCATGGGTCGCAGGCTTTCCCGTTACCAATTCCGAGGTGGTTTTTTCAAAAGATCTGAGCTCAGACGCAATAAAGGACGACGATGACCCAGTTTGGGTAAACCTTTATTTATTACACAAGTATCACGAAGATCCGAGCGATAAGAACCTAACAAAAGATTTTATTGGCCCCTCTGTTGACGCTGGTTTTCGCCTTTGTGCGCTTAGCTCGGCTAGGAAGTTTGTAATTTCTGTTGACCTCGCGCTCATGGTCGTCCACGCGCTCAGCTCAAAACCGCCGAAAACGCCGGAACTGAATTTGGCGATAAGATATGATGGTCGGCAATCTCTAAAGGGCGTTTTGGGCGATAAAGAATACCCGGTTTTCTGGGTCGACATGGCAAAGGACAGTAGTCTGGATAGATTAGAAGACAAACTTCTAAAGCTAAACTCCGGATCTCTTGATGAGATAAAAGATTTTTGTGAAGAATTTTTCTCCACAAACCCTGGCAGTATTATAATCCCTTACGTAAAAACAAACGGGGATAAGTATTTCGGAGCCATCCCAGAGATACATTCCCACAAAATTAATGCACTCCGGCAATATTGGTCTGGAGAGACCCAGCGACGCATTGACGAAGGCGATGCCCGTCAGGCGGAGGGTCAGGGAAAAACGCTTTCTCCTGCGGAAAAAAAGAAAATATTGGGTGCGATCAAAGACCGGCTTGATGAAAATCGGGAACGATAGCTCCCCCGGAGGTGCTACTAGAACGAGCCATCTCAATAATCAAAGACATCGAACAACGACGCCACATCCATCGAAGAATCATAACCCGGCGCCTGCACGCCCTCGAGCCCGTAGGTGAAGAAATGTTTCCGTGCGGCTCGCCATCCGCGAACCAAGCTTGGGAATACGGCCTCGACGTCATTGGTCGGGCTTTCACAACCAGATATCTCATCGTTCCGCGACGAGCGCCTTGGTAGCGTAGCGCCATCAACCGCGGTTCGCGAAATGGCAATCCTTAGTCACGTCATCGAAGTCGCGATGCGGGACTGGGGCTTTCCTCTCAGTCGCAACGTGGTCAAGTTGGTTCGACGACCCATCATTCGGAACGAGCGTAAGCGCCGCTTGGAAGGTGACGAGGAGCAGCGCCTGCTCGACGGCTGCGACGGTGGCAAGATCGCGTTTATGAGGACTTTGCTTATCGTGGCTATTGAGACCGGGATGCGCCGTAGCGAAATCCTCGGTTTGAAGTGGAGCGACGTCTCTCACAACCGCCGCGTCATCACTTTAGAGATGACGAAGAACGGGTCCGGTCGCGAGGTGCCGATGACGCAGCGTGCGTTCGATGCGCTTTCATGGTGGAAGGAAAATGCGCCCGTATGGTAGTCGAGGTCGGCGAAGCAAGCGCCGATCGCTGTGAGCTGTGCGATCGCCCGACGTCGTTCGAAAGCCGCCTGGGAAACGTAGATGTCGGTAAGGTTGGCTTGGGTAAAGAGCCGCTGGGCCTCTGTCGTCGCATCGGCACCAGCCGGCACAGTCCATTCCGACCATACCCTATCGCGACCCGGCAGACGCTGCGCGAACGCGACGACGCCCCGTCTACGGCCGTTAGCGCGGGTGTTAGCGGGATGTAGATTTTCGATGTGGGTGGAAGCGTTGAACGATGAGTAATCGAAGCAAATTTGTTGACGCTGAGGAGTAGAGACGTCCGTTGTCTGGGCTGGGATATGTCCCAGCCATCCGCTCACTCACCCGACTTGCGGGTCTTTACAATCGGAACGTCGTCGTTCACCATTATTGAACATCTCCCGTAGGTCGCCTGGGTTCCCGCCCATTTGGCGACCTTTTTTATGGTCGTGCTAGACCGTGCAGGGGTCAAGGATTCAATTTGAATGCAGTCGAGGAGCCAGTCGATCCCGGCCCGTGGCCTCTTGCGGCTGGCTCGGGAACCTCGACGGCATGCGCGAATTCCCGCTCCGACCGTCGATGGCGGTCGCTATGCTTGGAGCTCCGATATGCTCAACGTTTATTGGGGTGGATAGGAGGATGGTCGTTCGAGAGTATTGCTTGTAGCCGACTCTTCAGTTCGTCCGCATTTTTGGTCTGGCATTCCCAGATGACGTCTACCGCCCATCCGCGAGCTTCCAGCTCGACTTGGACGCGCGCGTCACGCTCGACGTTCGCCGCGAATTTCGCGTTCCAGTATTCCTCCCGACTCTTCGGAACCGAGGCTTTCCGACATCCCGGATGACGGTGCCAGTAACATCCGTGGACGAACAATGCCACGCGCTTCTTGGGAAAGATGACATCAGGTGTCCCCGGCAAATCCTTGCGATGGAGCCGAAATCGAAAGCCCAAAGCATGCGCGGCTTTTCTCACCCTTATCTCAGGAGCGGTATCCTTCTGCCCTACTCGGGACATCAACCAGCTTCGATGTTCAGGTGTCAGTCGGTCCGCCACTGCTACTCCGCAGCTTGCCTCGTCTTGCCATCGATATCGAGCCGCTCGTGTATTTTTTCAAGCACGACCCGCGCGATGATCGGCGAAACCGAGTTACCGATCATCCGGAACGAATGCCATGTCGTGGGATGGAACTTAAAGTTATCTGGGAAGCCCTGTAACCGGGCAGCTTCCCTAACCGTGATAACGCGCGGCTCTTCTGGATGCAAAGGCCTCACGGCTTGGAAGGAACCGCGGTCTTTACCCGTGCCGGCGCGTAGCGTTGGGCATTGACCGTCCCAAGACAAGCGAGGATGACGTCCGACCTTGTCGACGTTGCCTGGCGCCACGGTACGGAACCTCTCCACGACTGCGTCAGTATGAACCGTTCGTCGATGCCCCGTGAAGGAACGGTCTTTGCTTACGAGCTGCTTGGCATACTGGCTAAGTTTTGTGCCCGTCGCGCGCTCCCAGATGTCAAAGCCGCTTTCATCATCTTGAAGGTATCTTGCTAATGAAAGGTCTGAGATAGCGTCGGCGACGGTGGCCGGCTGTTTCCTAGAGGTGAAGATGTCGCCCAGCGAAAGCGCATCGCAGCGGCGTCGATCAATTCCAACGACGAATAGCCTCGGGCGGCGAGTAGCAGCCCCATAGTCCGCTGCGTCGAGGATCACAGGACCAAGCAAATCGTAGGCGCCGTCGAGAAGGTTTATTGCCCCGTTCAGGACAGGCAATGCATCGGCGTATCCTAGGCCCTGCACGTTTTCCATGACGAAGAAGCTGGGCTTCAATTCGTTTACCAGCCGGAAGTAGTGGACGAGCAAGTCGCGTCGCGGGTCGTCCTCGCGACGATGTCCGATGGAACTGAATCCTTGGCACGGAGGGCCGCCGAACATTCCGTCGATCTGACCGCCGGCGGCCATCTCGATATCGCGTCCGGATACGGCCGCCAGATCGGCTAATGCGAGCTTCGCTCCTGGAAAGTTGGCTGCGACCGAGGAAGTCAGAATGGGATCGACGTCGAACGAGACCACTGGCGCGAGGCCGGCTTGGTGGGCACCTAAGGAAAAGCCCCCGCAGCCGCAAAAAAGATCCACAATACGTGGTTGCATTTTAACCATTTCCCGCCGACAACTTCTTTCCGGAAATAAATATCGACTTATGCCGCGTTTTAACACTGCAATCTTTTCGGGAGCTGAATTTCCAGTGGATCGTAACGAAATAGGGACCGCAGTCGCGTCGCCGACGAAGCAGTTTTTCGTCCGGATGCTGACGCGTGACATCGAGCTTTCCGATGCGCTTCTCGACCTGCTCGATAACTGTGTCGATGGAATTTTGCGGAGCGGCCAGGCAAAAGCCGATGGTTTGAAGCCATACGAGGGATTCAATGCGACGCTCACGCTGTCGAAGGATCACTTTTCGATCGAGGACAATTGCGGCGGCATACCCTATGCGATCGCGCAAAAATATGCGTTCGCGATGGGGCGGCCACCGGGCGTCGAAGAAGGCGGGACGCAAGGCAAAGTCGGAATGTACGGCATCGGCATGAAACGCGCGATCTTCAAGCTCGGCAGCGATGCCCGCATCGAGTCTCGCAATGACAGATCTTTCTTCGTAGAGATCAATGCCAAATGGATGGGCGAGAACTCGTGGAACGACCTTCCAATCTATGAACTACCGGAAGGTTCAATTGAAGCCGGTAGCACCAAGATATTCGTAACCAAACTTCATCCGGACATCTCACTGGCATTCGCTCAATCGAAGTGGATAGACGAGTTTCGGAAGGCGATAGCGCGACATTATGCCATCATCATAGAGAAGGGATTTTCGGTAGTCGTCGGTACGCCGGACGAGATTGCGCGTGGCCTCGCGCCAATCAAAGCGGAGCCGTTCCGACTTCTCCTTGCCAAGCCTGACCATGGTGGGCAGATGATCGAACCGTTCATCTACAACGGCAAGATCCGCGGCGTCGATGTGGAGATCTACGCCGGCCTATATCGGCCGCTCCTGAACGAAGACGAACTGGACGAGGAAGACGACACGAGAGCGAGCACCGACGATGCGGGCTGGACCGTCGCTTGCAACGACCGAATCGTAATATGGAAAGACAAGACGAAGTTGACGGGGTGGGGGGAAGGCACCGTCCCGAACTACCACGGGCAATTCATTGCGATCACGGGGATCGTTCTTCTTCGAGCCGACGACCCGAAGAAGCTTCCGCTCACAACTACCAAGCGAGGAATAGAGGGAGCGTCGGACGTCTACCTCGATGTCAAGGATATCATGCGCGACTCGACGAAGGCTCTGACGAGCTTCACGAACAAGTGGAAGCGGTTCCCCGAGAAACTCGCAACGCTCTACCAGGCCAGCGAATACGCCGATCTCCCTGGTCTGAGATCGATAGCTTCTTCGGCCGAGATGGATACCGTTCGGAAATACCCAGAGATGAAGAAGGTCGAGCCACGGCTTCCGGTGCCGCCTGAGGAAAAGACCAGCACGAGGGTGAGCTTCGTTGCTCTCAAAAAGGATGTTGAATTCCTGGGCAAGCATTTCTTCGACGATGCCAAGGCGAAGCCGGCCGCTGTCGGAGAGGCTGCGTTCAACCAGAGCCTCGGGGATGCCAAAAAGTGAGCGGTTCTGCGCTTCCCTATCATCTACGTCCCCATAAGGCGGTAGACCGTCGGCTCTTCATCGATCTCCTAACGCGCTTCGAACGGTGGCGCCCGCTGCACCAATACGCCTACATCAGCATGGGTGCTTATCCGCTTGAGGACCACAAAATGGTTCACAGGGTGCTCGGCTTGAAGCGATTGCTCGCGTTCGACTACGACGAAGACATCGTGAACCGACAGAAGTTCAATCGGCCCATATCGACCTGCAAATGCGTACAGGCGACCTCCGGCGAGGTCGTGCAGGATTTCGACGCGATCTTAAAAGACAACGGCATCGACGACGCGGCCGGCGTGATCGTCTGGCTGGATTATACCGATCCCAACAAGATCCACCTGCAGTTACGCGAGTTCGAGACCCTGATCGACAAGCTCGCCGTCGGAGACGTCGTCCGCGTGACGGTCAACGCTCACTTTTCCGAATACGCGGACCCTGTAGTTCCAGGGCAACCGCGACCGCTGCGGACCGAAAGGCAGCAGCAGACTTTCGTGAAGCTTCAAAGGCGCATCGCCGACTACCTGCCGTCGACTGCCTCAGCAGCCGACATGACGGAGGAAGGGCTTCCGCTCCTGCTGGCGCATGCTTTCGGCGTCGCCGTACACAATGCGTTTCAACCTACGAGCAACACGACATTCAAGCCGTTGTCTATCACCCGATATGCAGACGGCCTCCAGATGCTGACGATCACGGGAACTATCGTGCAGCGGAAGGACGAGCGGGAGCTTGTCAAAGCCCTAGACTTGAAAAATTGGCCTTTCGCGTCAAAGGACTGGAAAAAAATCCACCACCTTGTTGTTCCGGCTCTCACGCTGCGAGAAAGGCTTTTCCTTGAGCGGGAGCTCGGTGGAAGAGCGGATCGCATCGTCAAGAAGCTCGGGTTTTCGTCAACCGCAGACGTCAGCATTCGAGACTTCCTAAAGAGCTACAAGGACTACTATCGGTTCTATCCGACGCTCCTGTCCGCTGACATTTAGTTCGGAGCTCAGGCTGGCACATTGGAACCGAAAGGCAAGGGGTGGGAGACCTACGGACGGTAACCACGGCTAGCGTCCAGATACGATAGGCCCAATTCGCACTGCTCGTCTTCGGGATCAAAGTCCCGTCGCGCTGAGGCAGCATATTCCTGCACTGATATGAAGTGGGGTGCGAATTCGTACATTTCGCGGATGGCATCGCTTCGGTTCCCCCGAAAAGTTTCCATGCCATGACGATCTTGTAGGACGTAGTCGTTTTCTTCGATCAAAAGCGACTTGCCTGTCATCATCGCAAGCCACTGTATCGCCGAGCGAGGGACGATTGTCAGATCAGACTTTTTCACGATGTCCGGGACGACCTCGATCTGTTGGCCGGCGCGGCGCGAGAAGCTATGTACAACGATTTTCGTGGGGAGGCTCATTCGTGTCCAACCTTTTCCGATGTCTGCAGAAATGGTCCCCGCAAATTGATGGCCTTGGCAAGTGCCATTCGTTTCGCACGCTGCGATTTTAGCGGGTCGAAGCGAGCCCTCCGGTGAAGTTGGACGTTCCATCACGGGTGTCCAACTGTTGACAAATCCCCGGAACGGCTATACCCACCTGCCTACCCGACAAAAACCGCCGATCCAAACAAATCAATGCTTTGCATGCGATTCGGCAGAGAATCCCACCCTCTCCGCCATTATCAACTTCGGCCGTAAGGCCTTCCCGCTATCTTCTTATTTCTCTCTATTTCGGATGCCGTGTTTCGTGGGTGCCGGCAGCTACGAGGCTGCTGCCCAGTCGAGCACTTGCAGGCCAGGCACACGAACGAACTCGCCTGTATTGGCTGTCACCAGCACGGTGCCGGCTCGGCGCGCTTGGGCGGCTATCAGCACATCATACGGCCCGATCGGTGTGCCCTGTCTCCGGAGATGGGCGCGAATATCCGCTGCTTCTTCTGCGTCGCCCTCCTTGAAATCGATCAGAGAAATCCCGCCCGAAGCGATGAACAGGGCGATCTTCTCCTCGTTAGCGTGTCGGCGCTCGCTGGCTGCTGCACCATACATCAGTTCATGGTAGACGATGATTGACAGGCCGAGCGGGGTTCCTGCATTTCGCGCCTCATCGAAGCGCTCGCGAACTTGACGTGGCCGTCCGTTCAAGAGCGCGATTGCGACATTGGTATCAAGGTGGATCATCAGTCGAACACGATGCGGTCGGCTGGCATAGATGGTTGCTCACGACCTTCGGGCATGAAAGGCGTGTCGCCTACCGTGTCGATTGCCGCCCAAGGCATGGCGTTGTGAGCGTCGAGCGGTTCGAGGATCACGCGATTGCCGATCCGGCTGACCCGGACCTCCTTGCCTTCGAAGCGGAACTCTTTTGGCAGGCGCACGGCTTGGCTGCGCCCATGCGTGAATAGCTTGGCGGTCGCGCTCATAGTGAGAGACTCCCTTGGTAGATACTTATTAATATCTATCATGTGTTGAGAGCTGTGGTCAATTCATCCGGGTAATGCGCTATTAGCTGGTGTCAGCTTCTGAGCAGCTTTTGGACCAGGCTCCAACCTGCCGCTGCTCATGCATGTCCGTGCCAGGCCGCTCGTGAAGCCGGGTATTCGGCCTAACGCATCAGGCTCCAGAAGCCATGCTTGTTTCCGTGTTGGCGCTTCAGCTCGGCAACATAGGCGTCATGAGGTCGGGCGCTGACGAAATCGTCGATATGAGGTGCCAGCGACGCGCATTCCGCCAGATGGCGGGCGGCATGCTTGTAACGGCTGGATCGGCCGTAATCGAGGGCGAAGTCGATCATTGCCCGCAGCACGATGGTTGCCGCGAGCGGGTATTTCTCCTGCAGCATCTCGGCGGCGGGTGTCATCAGTTCGTACAGGTCGCCGTCCAGTTCGGCCTGGCGCCTGGATATGAGTTTCGCTGCCTCGGCAGGCGCGGGCCATGCGAGGAAAAAGGCAAGGGCTCGATGAACGTCGGGAAAGCCGTGTGCGAAGGCGAATGCCTTCTCCTCGGCTTCGATATCGTCGAAGTCGGCGAGCCTTCGCAGGAAAGCGCGGAGGTGCTCTCCATTCAGCGACTGCTCGAAGCATTGCCATTGATAGGCCTGCGCTTCCTCTCCCCGTCCGAGCGCCACGAGTGCTTCGACGCGGGCGCGCTGCCATTCAAAAGGCAGCTCGAACCGCCCTCTGTGATCGGCGGCATCCAAAATCTCCAATGCTTCCCCGGCGCGTCCAGCTAAAAGCAAACGGCCGGCAATCTCGGCTGCGACCGCCGGCGCTCTTAACGTCGCTTCCGGCTGCTGGGCGATGAAGGCATCGACATCATTCTGGGCATCGGCAATTTCCTGCAGGGCGATGCGCGCCGTCAGTTGCCGATGGTTGGCGTAGATCTCGTCCTTGTAGATCGGCCCGTTGCCGCCCCAGCCGAAAATCTCCCGGTCGGCGTCGGCAGGCTTCTCCTCCGCTTCGTTCGACCATTGCGCCAGGAGGCTCTTCAAACGTTCCAGGCCGTCCTTGCCCAGCGCCGGAACCATCTCGGCGATCAGCGGATCATATTGGCCGTAGTCGTTATCCTGCAGCGCAGTGAAGACCCTGTCGGCAAGCACATCGATACCGATACCTGCGGACCTTGCGATGACGCCGGCATCGGCGCATGCCTGATGGAACGTCTCGATGAACGCGCTGTCGCTGCTGTTGGATCGCCCGAATATCGAATCGGCGACGGCAAGGAATTGCCAGATGAGATCGAACGCTTCCCTCGGATCGTCGGCGGCGACGACGGTGACGATCGCAGACCGCTGTGTTTCGAGGTCCGCGTTAACAGCCTTCACCTTATGCCATTCGATGACAGTGCGTGCTCGTGCGATGCTGGCGAGACGCTTGCGCACCTCGCGAGCCACCTCCGCGCTGCCGTGATTGCCGGCAAGCTCCATTCGAAGCCGTCGTTTGTGAGCGGCGCTGCCGGTGCTGATCTCGATCAGCAGCTCGGCGAGACGCTGCGCACCGAGGGTCTTCAGATTCTTTGCGTTGAGAGTCGTCTTTGCTGCCATGGACCGTCGCTATCGTTTCAGGCCGACAGTATCTCAGTGTTCAAGTCAGTCCAAGGTGCCGAGTGAGGAGGCGCCGGGATAATTCCGGGCGCAGCCATATCGCGAATTCGTATGACTTTATCGGCGGTTAGTCTCACCGAATCACGGCCATTATCTAAAAAATAACGCTGCCTCGTAACGACTCCTAAAGCCGGCTTTGGCACCTTGTTGTCTATCGATATTTGCTTCCAAATTTTCGGCTGGGGTTTGCAATGAGTCACAATAGGGACGCCTGGGTCAGCCAGCGCGCTTATTCGCTGTGGGAATCGGAAGGCCGGCCGGAGGGGCGTGGGGAAAGCCATTGGATGCAGGCGCTGAAGGAGTTCGAGCAGCTGGAGCTGACGAAGGCCTCGCCGGATGGAAACGATCTCATCGAGAAGCTGAAGGCCGCGGGGCGGCTGATGCGGATCTATGACGAGCCGGTCCTCGACGTCGAGGACGAGCCGCAGCGGAAAGCGGCCCTTTAAGCAATTTCAGCAAAGATACGGGCGACCGGCAAGTCGCTGCCCGCCTGCCCAACCCTATTGGCGGGCCGCCCAGGCCAGGCCGCGGCGCAGGATCAGCGGCATGTAGGGATGATCGAATTCGGCGGCGACATGGCCGAGGGCGGAATAGAAGATACGGCCGGCGCCGAAGTGGCGCTTGAAGACGACGGGCATGACGACATTGCGCGCCGCCGGATCGTAGGCGCCGGTGAAGGTCGTCGTCGCGAGGATTTCGACGCTTGGATCATAGTGGAGATAATATTGCTCCGAGCGATAGTCGAAGTCGGGAATGCCTTCCATGACAGGGTCGTCCTGGCGGGTGACGCCGACGCGAAAATCGATGATGTTGCCGGGATGGGCGACCCAGGTGACGCCGGAGACATAACGGAAGGCGGCGCTTTCCTTGAAGGAAGTGGCGAGCGCGCCGTGATGGCCGGCGAGCCCGAGGCCGCCGCGCACTGCCTCGACCAAAGCCTCGGCATGGGCTTTTTCAAGCGCCTCGCCTGTTATCACAGGCACGAGAAGATCGGCCTTAGCGAGCTGAGGCGAGGCGAAGATGCCGAGATCACCGGTCACTTCGACGGCAAAGCCATCCTCGCGCAGCAGATTGCCGACGATGCCGGCGCATTGTTCAGGCTCATGGCCCTGCCAGCCGCCCCAGACGATGATCGCCTTTTTCATACAATAGCCTCCGCCGGAATCATTCCTGGCCACTAGATCAGACGGCTATGCAAATCACGCGAATAATGCCCGAACCTATATATCGATGCCACAGATCGGTCCGGCGCTTCGGCATTTAACGTATTGTCCATACACGCGGATTGCAGTTCCTTCTTTTTATTGACGTGTATCTCGTCTAGGTTCCGCCTATCTCTCATTGAATGGCAAGGGTGGTGCATGGCAGGTGAAACGGTTCTTGTGGTCGGCGGCGCCGGCTATATCGGCTCGCATACGTGTCTCGACCTGGCGAACAAGGGCTATAAGCCTGTCGTCTTCGACAATTTTTCCAACGGTCATCGCGAGTTCGTCAAATGGGGGCCGGCGGAAGAGGGCGATATTCGCGACCGCGCCCGGCTGGATGAGGTGCTGGCCGAGCATAAGCCGGCGGCGATCCTGCATTTCGCGGCGCTGATCGAAGTCGGCGAATCGGTCAAGGATCCGGTTTCCTTTTATGAGAACAATGTCATCGGCACCTTGACGCTGCTTTCGGCGGCCCAGGCGGCCGGCGTCAACGCCTTCGTCTTCTCCTCCACCTGCGCCACCTACGGTCTGCCGCAGAGCGTGCCGCTCGACGAGACGCACCGGCAGCTGCCGATCAATCCCTACGGACGGACGAAATATATCGTCGAGCAGGCGCTGGCCGATTACGACCAATATAAGAGCCTGCGCTCGGTGGTGCTGCGCTATTTCAATGCGGCCGGCGCCGATTTCGAGGGCCGGATCGGCGAATGGCACCAGCCGGAAACCCATGCGATACCCTTGGCGATCGATGCCGCGCTCGGGCGGCGGCAGGGTTTCAAGGTGTTCGGCAGCGACTACGAGACGCGCGACGGCACCTGCGTGCGCGACTATATCCATGTGCTGGACCTTGCCGATGCGCATGTGCGCGCGGTCGAATATCTCCTGAAGGGCGGAGAATCCGTCGCGCTCAACCTCGGCACCGGCACCGGCACGACGGTGAAGGAATTGCTCGGCGCGATCGAGGATGTGTCGAACAGGCCTTTCCCGGTCGAATATATCGGTCGGCGCGAGGGCGATTCGCATACGCTGGTCGCCAACAACGACAAGGCGCGCGACGTGCTCGGCTGGGTGCCGCAATATGATCTCTCCCAGATCATCCGTTCCGCCTGGAACTGGCATGCAAAATCCAACCAGCATTGAGCCAGCCGGCACCGAGAAGGGCCGCCGGCCAAACATCCTGCTGATCACCGCGGACCAGTGGCGCGGCGATTGCCTTTCGGCCGCCGGTCATCCTTGCGTGAAAACGCCCGCCGTCGATGCGCTGGCGCGGGAAGGCACGCTCTTCCGGCGCCATTATGCCGGGGCGGCACCCTGCTCGCCGGCGCGGGCGACACTTTATACCGGCCTCTACCAGATGAACCATCGCGTCTGCCGCAACGGTTCGCCGCTCGATGCCCGGTTCGACAATCTGGCGCTGGCGGCTCGCCGCGCCGGATACGACCCGACTCTGTTCGGCTACACCGACACGGCACCCGATCCGCGTGGGCTGGATGCGAGAGATCCGCATCTGACGACCTATGAAGGCGTGCTGCCGGGTTTTACGGCCCGTCAGCTGCTGCCGGAGCATGAGAGGCAGTGGCTTTCATGGCTGAGGTCGCGCGGCCATGCCAATGCCGTCAGCCGTGATATTCATATTCCCGTCGGTGCGGCGCCGGGAGAAATTTCCGATGCGGCGCCGGCCTATTCCCGTGAGGAGACGCAGACGGCTTTCCTCGCCGGCGAGTTCATCCGCTGGCTGGGCGAGCAGGACAGGCCGTGGTTCGCGCATGTCTCTTTTCTGCGGCCTCATCCGCCCTTCTCCGTGCCTGAACCGTTCAACCGGATGTTCAAGCCGGGTGACGGACCGGCTTTCGCCCGCGCGGCAAACCGCCAAGCGGAGGAGAGCAGTCATCCCTATCTCGCCTATGCCATGCCGCGCTCCCCCAGAGGCGCCTTCGTCTACGGTGCGAGGGGGGCGGTCAGCGGCTGGAACGCCGAGGATTTCGCGGCGATCCGGGCAATCTACTACGGCATGATCTCGGAGGTCGATGCACAGCTCGGCCGTATCTGGCAGGCGCTCAAGGATGCCGGCGCCTGGGACGATACTTTGATCGTCTTCACCTCCGACCATGCCGAAATGGCCGGCGACCACTGGTCGCTGGGGAAGGGCGGCTTCTTCGACGGCAGCTACCATATTCCGCTTGTCATCCGCGATCCCGCAAGCGGTGCGGCCGGCGGGATCGTCGACGATTTCACCAGCGCTGCGGACATTTTTCCCACGCTTTGCGAAAGGCTCGGCATCGAAGCGCAGAATGGGCTCGACGGGCGGTCGCTCATGCCGTTCGTCGAGGCGGGGCGGGCGGATGGCTGGCGGGATGCGGCATTCTGGGAATTCGATTTCCGCGACATCGCAGGGCAGGACGCGGAGCGGTATTTCGGGCTGAGGTCGAACGAATGCAATCTCGCGGTGATCCGCGGCGGACGGTTCAAATATGTGCATTTTACCGCGCTGCCGCCGCTGCTCTTCAATCTCGACGAAGACCCGATGGAGCTCGACAATGTCGCGGCCGATCCCGCCTATGCGGCGATACGGCTCGAATATGCCGAAAAGCTGCTTTCGCTGAGGGCGCGGCACCTGGACCAGACGCTCGCCTATACCGAACTGACGGAAAAGGGGCCGGTCAAGCGCCGGCCCTGATACTGATTTAGCCGAGATAGTCGCGCTTGCCGATCGGCGCACCCTGGTTGCGCAGGATGGCGTGCGCCGTCGCGACGTGGAAATAGAAATTCGGCAGAGCGAAGATGGCAATATATTCGTCGCCCGGCAGCACGATGCCGCTTTTGCCCGGAAGGGTGACCTCGCGTTTTTCTGCCCCTTCCAGCGCTTCCGGGGAGAAGCCGGCGAGATAGGCGTCAGTCTTCGCCAGGCGCTCGCGCAGCTCGTCCAGCGTCTTTTCGTTGTCCTCGAACTTCGGCGCTTCGATCGCCGTCAGGCGGGCGAGCGCGAATTTGGCGCTGTCGCTGGCGCGCTGATACTGGCCGGAAAGCGGCAGCATGTCTGGTGCGAGGCGGGCGGAAACCAATATGGCAGGATCGATATTCTTTTCCCGTGCATAGGCTTCGGCCTTGTCGAGGTAGGTTTTCAGGCTGGAAAGCCCGCGCTGGAACATCGGAACGGTGAGGCGATAGATCGAAATGGGCATTTGTTCTGTCTCCAAAATTTTCAAATGATCGGGCGGCGGCGAGAGGTCGAAGGCGTCTGCGGCCGGGAGCCGGCGCCGACCCCGCATAGATGGAGGCAGCCGTCGTTTTTCACAATGGAGTGAATGCGGGGGAGGGAATGCGGGCGCCTGCCGCGGCATATCTCATCGCCGCTAAAGAGACTTGACGCCGTTCCCAGAAAATGGAATGAATATTCCGCAGAACAAATTTTACGGTTTGTTTGTTCCGTTTTGCGGAGTGCCACGGGAGAGGTGGCGCATGCAGGGGATTGCAGCTTCAGGGCAAATTGCCTGGAGCTCCGGCGTGAGGAGGGTGCAGCCGGGCACCGCTTTGTGGAGGAAGTGAAATGAAAAAGTTTATCCTGGGCACTGCGATGGCGCTCGTCATGTCGACGGCGGCCCATGCGGAAACGGTTGGCGTCTCGATGGCGAAGTTCGACGACAACTTCCTGACCGTCCTGCGCAACGGCATGACGGATTACGCAAAGACGCTTTCCGGCGTCACGCTGCAGGTCGAAGACGCGCAGAACGACGTTTCCAAGCAGCAGAGCCAGATCCAGAACTTCATCGCCTCGAAGGTCGATGCGATCATCGTCAACCCGGTCGATACCGATGCGACGACGGCAATGTCGAAGCTTGCGGCCGATGCCGGCATTCCGCTGGTCTACGTCAACCGCCAGCCTGTCAACGTCGACACGCTTCCGGAAAAGCAGGCTTTCGTCGCTTCCAACGAGCAGGAATCCGGCACGCTGGAAACCAAGGAAATCTGCCGTATCCTCGGTGGCAAGGGCAAGGCCGTCGTCATCATGGGCGAGCTTTCCAACCAGGCTGCGCGCATGCGCACCCAGGACATTCATGACGTCGTGAAGACCGATGAGTGCAAGGGCATCGAGATCGTCGAAGAGCAGACGGCCAACTGGGATCGTACCCAGGGCGCCGACCTGATGACCAACTGGCTCTCCAGCGGCATCGAATTCGACGCCGTGATCTCCAACAACGACGAAATGGCGATCGGCGCCATCCAGGCGCTGAAGGCAGCCGGCAAGGATATGACCAAGGTCGTCGTCGGCGGCGTCGACGCCACCCAGGACGCGCTTGCCGCCATGCAGGCGGGTGACCTCGACGTCACCGTCTTCCAGGATGCCGCCGGCCAGGGCAAGGGCTCGCTCGACGCCGCGCTCAAGCTCGCCAAGGGCGAAAAGGTCGAGAAGAAGGTCTACATCCCCTTCCAGCTCGTCACGCCCGAAAACGTCAAGGACTTCGTCGCCAAGAACTAAGGCGAACGCCAGTAGGATGCGGGCTCTGCCCGCATCCTTTCAGCCTGACCGTATCCGGAGGAGATGATATGGCCGTCAGCCCGACAACCATGGCAGCCGTGCGCGCAAGCGGCGCAGTTCCGAATGCGGAATATCTCTTGAGCGCCGAGGGCGTTCGCAAGGAATTTCCGGGCGTCGTCGCACTCGACGACGTGCAGTTTCGACTGAAGCGCGCCTCTGTGCATGCGCTGATGGGTGAAAACGGCGCCGGCAAATCGACGCTGATGAAGATCCTCGCCGGCATCTACACGCCCGACAAGGGCGATATCCGCCTGAAGGGCGTCGAAATCCGGCTGAAATCTCCGCTCGATGCGCTGGAGAACGGGATCGCGATGATCCATCAGGAACTGAACCTGATGCCGTTCATGACGGTCGCGGAAAATATCTGGATTCGTCGCGAGCCGAAGAACCGTTTCGGTTTCGTCGATCACGGCGTCATGCATCGCATGACCGAAGAGCTGTTTGCCCGGCTCAACATCGCGCTCGATCCCGATATCGAGGTCCGCCACCTCTCTGTGGCAAACCGGCAGATGGTCGAGATCGCCAAGGCGGTTTCCTACAATTCCGACGTCCTCATCATGGACGAGCCGACTTCGGCGCTGACGGAGCGCGAGGTCGAGCATCTTTTCCGCATCATCCGCGATCTCAGATCCCAGGGCATCGGCATCGTCTACATCACGCACAAGATGAACGAGCTCTTCGAGATCGCCGACGAGTTCTCCGTCTTCCGCGATGGCCGATATATCGGCACGCATGCCTCGACCGAGGTCACCCGCGACGACATCATCCGCATGATGGTCGGGCGCGAGATCACCCAGATGTTCCCCAAGGAAGAGGTGCCGATCGGCGAGGTCGTGCTCTCCGTCAAGGATCTCTGTCTCAACGGCGTCTTCCGCGACGTTTCCTTCGAGGTGAGGGCCGGCGAGATCCTCGGCGTGGCCGGCCTCGTCGGCTCGGGACGCTCGAACGTTGCCGAAACGCTTTTCGGCGTGACGCCGGCAAGCTCCGGCTCGGTCGAACTCTTCGGCAAGCCGGTGACGATTTCCTCGCCGACCGAGGCCATTCGCCACCAGATGGCGTTCCTGACGGAAGACCGGAAGGATACGGGCTGCCTGCTGATCCTCGATATTCTGGAAAATATGCAGATCGCCGTTCTGCAGGACAGATATGTCAAGGGTGGCTTCGTGCAACAGGGCGCGCTCGAGGCGACCTGCGAAGACATGGCGAAAAGGCTGCGCGTGAAAACGCCCAATCTTTACGAACGCGTAGAGAATCTTTCGGGCGGCAACCAGCAGAAGGTGCTGATCGGACGCTGGCTGCTGACTCATCCGAAGATCCTGATCCTCGATGAGCCGACGCGCGGCATCGATGTCGGCGCCAAGGCGGAAATTCACCGGCTGGTCACGGAAATGGCGCGAAACGGCGTGGCGATCATCATGATCTCATCCGAGATGCCCGAAGTGCTCGGGATGAGCGACCGCATCATGGTCATGCATGAAGGCCGCGTGACGGGTTTCCTCAACCGCGATGAAGCAACGCAGATCAAGGTGATGGAGCTGGCTGCGCGGTAACGCGCCGCCGGTGATCGCCCAAGGGAGGTTTGACATGAATAGCAAGGCAGCAGAGGGCACCGCCCCGCTCGCAACCCGGCCGAGACGGCGGCGCATGCCGCCGGAACTCAGCATCTTCCTCGTGCTTGTCGGCATCGCGCTGGTTTATGAAGTGCTCGGATGGCTGTTCATCGGCCAGAGCTTCCTGATGAACTCGCAGCGCCTGACGATCATGATCCTGCAGGTCTCCGTCATCGGCATCATCGCCGTCGGCGTCACGCAGGTCATCATAACGGGCGGCATCGACCTTTCGTCCGGATCGGTCGTCGGCATGACGGCGATGATCGCCACGAGCTTTGCCCAGTCCTCCACCTGGGGACGGGCCGTCTTCCCGTCGCTGACCGACCTGCCGGCCGTCGTGCCGATCATGATCGGCCTGCTGATCGGGGCGGCTGCCGGCCTCATAAACGGCGCGCTCATCGCCTATACGAAGATCCCGCCGTTCATCGCAACGCTCGGCATGTTCGTTTCGGCCAGAGGTGTGGCGAAGTGGTATACGAAGGGACAGCCGGTTTCCGGGATCACCGAGCAGTTCCACTTCATCGGAACCAAGGCTTGGCCTGTTGTCGTCTTCCTGGTCGTCGCGCTGATCTTCCACATTGCGCTGCGCTACACCCGCTACGGCAAGTTCACCTATGCCATCGGCGCGAACCCGCAGGCCGCCCGCGTTTCGGGCATCAACATCGAGGCGCATCTCGTCAAGGTCTATGTGATTGCCGGATTGCTCGCCGGTCTGGCCGGTATCGTCACGGCGGCACGCGCCGAAACCGCGCAGGCCAGCATGGGCGTCGGCTATGAACTCGATGCGATCGCGGCGACCGTCATCGGCGGCACCTCGCTCACCGGCGGCGTCGGGCGCATCACCGGCACAGTCATCGGCACTATCATCCTCGGCGTCATGACGTCAGGCTTCACTTTCCTCAGGATCGACGCCTACTACCAGGAAATCGTCAAGGGCGTCATCATCGTCGCGGCCGTGGTCGTCGACGTCTACAGGCAGAAGAAAAGGCGCAAGCACTGATCTCAGGCAGTGCGAACCGATCACTTGCGGGGGCTTCGGCCCCCGTTTCCATTTGCGGCGAAGCTCCTGGAGACGACGACAGATTTTTTAAAAAAGGGATGGCGAATCCCGCCAGCTTTTCTATTCTGCCTTGTCATACGCCCTCTACAGCGCCGCGCGTCTGAAAGGACGCGCAAAGGACGCTGTAGCACTTTGAATGCTGCATAATTTTATTCTTAAATCGATTCCGATTTAAGGAATTATGCAGTGGGCAGCGCAGGAAGACAGATGCAATTCGTATTCGACGGTCACAACGACGTTCTCCTCCGGCTCTGGACACATGCAAAGGACGGCAGCGACCCGATAGCGGAATTCGCAGACGGCACGACGGCCGGCCATATCGATGCGCGCCGGGCCAGGGAAGGCGGCCTTTCCGGTGGCCTCTGCGCCATCTACATTCCATCAGGCGATCTCGTTTTTGCCGATCCGGATGCCGAAGGCCGCTACATCACGCCGATGGCCGCTCCCCTCGATCCGCTGCCTTCCCTCGTCATCGCCAATGAGATGGCGGCGATCGCGCTGCGGCTCGACCGGGCGGGCGCCTGGCGGCTCTGCCGGACGGTCAAGGACATTCGCGGCGCCATGGCGGACGGCATCTTCGCCGCCGTCCTGCATATGGAAGGCTGCGAGGCGATCGGCGCCGATCTTTCGGCGCTCGAGGTGTTTCATGCCGCGGGGCTGCGCTCGCTCGGCCCGGTCTGGAGCAGGCACAACATCTTCGGCTACGGCGTGCCCTTCGCCTTCCCGATGTCGCCGGATACCGCGCCGGGTCTCACCGATGCCGGCTTCGCGCTGGTGAGAGAATGCAACCGTCTCGGTATCCTGATCGATCTTGCCCATATCACCGAGAAGGGTTTCTGGGACGTGGCGAAAACCACGGATCAGCCGCTGGTCGCCAGCCATTCCAACGCCCACGCGCTGACGCCGGTTGCGCGCAACCTCACGGACAAGCAGCTCGACGCGATCCGCGAAAGCCGCGGCCTCGTCGGCATCAATTATGCGACGGCCATGCTGCGCGCCGACGGCCGCTCGGACAGCGATACGCCGCTCGCCGACGTGATCCGCCATGTCGACTATCTCGTGAACCGCATCGGTATCGATTGCGTGGCGCTCGGATCGGACTTCGACGGCGCCACCATCCCTGAGG
Source organism: Rhizobium sp. BR 249 (assembly GCF_047445895.1). NCBI lineage: Bacteria > Pseudomonadati > Pseudomonadota > Alphaproteobacteria > Hyphomicrobiales > Rhizobiaceae > Rhizobium > Rhizobium sp. BR 249. The sequence goes on from NZ_JARWKX010000010.1 coordinate 78,980, forward strand.
AAATCGGCGATGCGGCCGGCAATCAGAAGCTGATTGCCGCTCTCCGGGAGGTTGGTTATGGTGAGGCCGATCTCACGAAACTTGCCCGTGAAAATTGGCTTCGCATTCTTGCACAAGCCTGGCGGGAGGACCGCGCCTAAAGCGCTGTGCGCCTCTGGACGCATGGAAAACGGACAATAGTTTTATGGGGGCATGACCGCCAAAACGCTTCGTAATCAATCAAGAACAGGGGAACAGACCATGATGATCGCCAAGCTCAGCCGTAATTTCCGCCTGCTTTCCGCAGGAGCCGCCCTTTCGCTCCTGATGATGACGGCGCCCGCCGCCTTTGCCGAAACGCCCAAAGACACGCTGGTCGAGGGGTTTGCCATCGACGACATCATCACCATGGATCCGGGCGAAGCTTTCGAGCTTTCGACGGCGGAGATTACCAGCAACAGCTACAGCCTGCTCGTCCGTCTCGATCTCGCCGATACATCCAAGGTGAAGGGTGATCTCGCCGAAAGCTGGAACGTTTCGGATGACGGCCTCACCTATACGTTCAAGCTGAAGCCCGGCCTGAAATTCGCCTCCGGAAACCCGATTACCGCCGAAGACGTCGCCTGGTCGTTCGAGCGCGCCGTCAAGCTCGACAAGAGCCCGGCCTTCATCCTCACCCAGTTCGGCCTGACCGGCGACAACGTCACCGAAAAGGCCAAGGCGACTGATGCCAACACCTTCGTCTTCACGGTCGACAAGGCCTATGCGCCGAGCTTCGTGCTCAACTGCCTGACGGCGACGGTCGCTTCCGTCGTCGACAAGAAGCTGGTGCTGGAGCATGTGAAGGCGGTGACGCCGGATGCCGAGCACAAATACGACAATGATTTCGGCAATGAATGGTTGAAGACCGGCTATGCCGGTTCCGGCGCCTTCAAGCTGCGCGAATGGCGGGCCAACGAAGTCGTCGTTCTGGAGCGCAACGACAATTATTACGGCGACAAGCCGAAGCTCAACCGCGTCATCTACCGTTACATGAAAGAAAGCGCGGCCCAGCGGCTGGCGCTCGAAGCCGGCGATATCGATATCGCCCGCAACCTCGAGCCTGGCGACATCGACGCCGTTTCCAAGAATGCCGATCTGGCGACGACAAATGCGCCGAAGGGCACGATCTACTATGTCAGCCTGAACAGCAAGAACGAGAACCTGAAGAAGCCCGAAGTCCAGGAGGCTTTCAAATATCTGGTCGATTACGATGCGATCGGCGCGACGCTGATCAAGGGTATCGGCGAGATTCACCAGACCTTCCTGCCGGAAGGCCAGCTCGGCGCGCTCGACGAAAATCCCTACAAGCTCGATGTCGCCAAGGCCAAGGAGCTGCTTGCCAAGGCCGGCGTACCGGACGGTTTCTCGGTGACGATGGACGTGCGCAACACGCAGCCTGTCACGGGCATAGCCGAATCCATGCAGCAGACGCTGGCGCAGGCCGGGGTGAAGCTGGAGATCATCCCCGGCGACGGCAAGCAGACGCTGACCAAATATCGCGCCCGCACCCATGACATGTATATCGGCCAGTGGGGCTCGGATTATTTCGATCCGAATTCCAACGCCGATACCTTCACCAGCAACCCGGACAATACCGATGCGGGTACGGTGAAGACGCTCGCATGGCGCAACACCTGGGAGACGCCTGAGCTCGACAAGATAGCCAAGGCTGCGCTTCTCGAGCGTGACAACGCCAAGCGCGCGGCGATGTACGAGGACGTCCAGAAAAAGTTCCTCGCCAACAGCCCCTTCGTCATCATCTTCCAGCAGACCGAGGTGGCGGGCTATCGCAAGAACCTGAAGGATTTCAAGCTGGGTCCGAGCTTCGACACCAACTTCGTCGGCCCGATCGCCAAGGAATAATCCGGCAGGATTAGCGGCGTGAGCACCATCGAAACCAGGCAGGAGGCGCGGCCCCGCAAGGGCCGTGCCGGCGCCTTCGTGAAGGCGGCAGGACGTTTCCTGTTTGCCGCCGTCACCACCTATCTCGGCCTCTTGGCCGTCACCTTCTTCATCGGCCGCGTCGTGCCGATCGATCCCGTGCTCGCCATTCTCGGCGACCGCGCTCCTACCCATGTCGTCGAGCGGGTCCGCCAGGAGATGGGCTTCAACCTACCGCTCTATCAGCAGTTCTACATCTATATCAAAGGGGTGCTGTCCGGTGATTTCGGCAATTCGGTGCTGACGACCAATCCGGTCATGGTCGATATCCGCCGCGTCATGCCGGCGACGATCGAGCTCGCGACGCTGGGAACACTGATCGGCGCTTGCGTCGGCGTGCCGCTCGGCGTTCTTGCCGCCGTGCGGCGCGGCAGCATCGCCGACCAGATCGTGCGCGTCATCGGTCTCATCGGCTATTCGGTGCCGATCTTCTGGCTGGCGCTGATTTCGCTCGTCATCTTCTATGCGCGGCTGCGCTGGGTGGCTTTTCCCGGCCGCATCGACATCGTCTTCGAATATACGTTCACGCCGATCACCGGCTTCTATCTTCTGGACAGCGCCTGGCAGGGGCAATGGGATGTCTTTTATGACGTTTTCCGCCACATCATTCTGCCCGCTTCGCTGCTCGGCTATTTCTCGCTCGCCTATATCAGCCGCATGACGCGCAGCTTCATGCTGAACGAGCTTTCGCAGGAATACATCGTCGCCGCGCGCGCCAAAGGACTGTCGGAAACACGGGTGATCTGGGGCCATGCGCTGCGCAATGCCGCCGTGCCGCTCGTCACCGTCATCGCGCTTTCCTATGCCGGCCTGCTCGAAGGATCGGTGCTGACCGAGACCGTCTTTTCCTGGCCGGGCATCGGGCTCTACATCACCAATTCGCTGCAGAACGCCGATATGAATGCCGTGCTCGGCGGCACGATCGTCATCGGCACTATCTTCATCGGCATCAACCTTCTGTCCGATCTTCTCTACCGGACGCTCGACCCAAGGACGCGAACCCGATGACGGCTCCTGCCAGCCCATCTCCAGCGATGAGCCGCCGCGAATGGCTGCTTTCCGACCGTCCGCAGTCGCGCATGCAGGCCCGCCTCGGCCGCGCCTACGTCACCTGGCGGCAGTTCACGGCAAACAGGCTCGCCGTCGTCGGCCTCATGATCATCGTCGCGCTGCTTGTGGTCGCGGCTTTCGCCGGTCTCATCGCCACGCACGATCCCGTCGTCGGCGATCTCCGCAATGCCCGCTTGCTGCCGCCGGGAACGGCCGGCTACCTGCTCGGCACGGATGATCAGGGCCGCGACATCTATTCACGGCTGATCTACGGGTCGCGATTGACGCTGTTCGTCGTCGTGCTCGTCGCCATCATTTCCGCGCCGATCGGGCTGATCGTCGGCACGGTATCGGGTTATGCCGGGGGCTGGGTGGATGCGACGCTGATGCGCATCACCGATATCTTCCTCGCCTTTCCGAAACTGGTGCTGGCGCTCGCCTTCGTCGCCGCCCTCGGGCCGGGCATCCAGAATGCGGTCATCGCCATCGCCATCACCTCCTGGCCGCCCTATGCCCGCATCGCGCGCGCCGAAACGCTGACGGTCCGGCGATCCGATTATATCTCGGCGGTGAAGCTGATGGGCGCCTCACCGCTGCGCATCATCGTGCGCCACGTCATGCCGCTCTGCATTTCCTCGCTGATCGTGCGCGTGACGCTCGACATGGCGGGCATCATCCTGACGGCGGCAGGTCTCGGTTTCCTCGGCCTCGGCGCACAGCCGCCGCTGCCGGAATGGGGCGCGATGATCGCCTCGGGCCGGCGCTTCATCCTCGATCAGTGGTGGGTCGCGGCCATGCCCGGCATCGCCATCCTCATCGTCAGCCTCGGCTTCAACCTCTTGGGCGACGGCCTGCGCGACGCGCTCGATCCGAAGGAGAGCGGCCAGTGACGACACTTCTGACGGTCGACAATCTCAAGGTCAGTTATCCCACCCGCACCGGCGTGATCGAGGCCGTGCGCGGCGTATCCTTCACGCTCGGCAAGGAGAGGCTCGGCATCGTCGGCGAATCCGGTTCCGGCAAGTCGCAAACCGGCCGGGCGATCATGGGGCTGACGCCGAAGCACGGTATCGTCACGGCCGACAGGCTCGATTTCAACGGCATCGACCTGCTCAAGGCATCGCCCGGCGAAAGGCGCAGGCTGCGCGGCAAGCGCATCGCCATGATCCTGCAGGATCCGAAATATTCGCTCGATCCCGTCATGACGATCGGCAGGCAGATCTGCGAAACGCTGCGCACGCATGAGAAGGTCGGCAAGGCGGAAGCGCGCGAACGGGCGCTCGCCATGCTGGAAGCGGTGCAGATCCGTGATCCCCAACGCGTCTTCGACCTGCACCCGCACGAGGTTTCGGGCGGCATGGGGCAGCGCGCGATGATTGCCATGATGCTGATTGCCGGTCCCGAACTGCTGATCGCCGACGAACCTACCTCGGCGCTCGACGTGACGGTGCAGCTCGACGTGCTCCGGATCATGGACAGGCTGGTTGCAGAGCGGGGCATGGGGCTGATTTTCGTTTCCCACGATCTGAGGCTTGTCTCTTCCTTCTGCGACCGCGTCATCGTCATGTATGCCGGAAAGATCGTCGAGGAGCTTGCGGCCGCCGATCTCAAACATGCGCAGCATCCCTATACGCGCGGACTGCTGAACTGCATGCCCGAGATCGGCGCAAGCCGTCATCCGCTGCCGGTGCTCGACCGCAGGCCGGAGTGGGCGGCATGAGCGCAACACTGGAGATCGACGATCTCAGCGTCATCTATGACGAATTCCACGCGCTGAAGGATGTGAGCGTCACCGTCGAGGGCGGCGAGTCCTTCGGCCTCGTCGGCGAGTCCGGCTCGGGAAAATCCACCCTGCTGCGCGCCGTCGCCGGGCTTGCGCCGGTCAGCGGCGGGACGATCCGCATCGAGGGGGAGACCCTCAGAGGCGCGAAACGCAGCAAGGCTTTTTACCGGCGCGTGCAGATGGTCTTTCAGGACCCTTACGGTTCGCTGCATCCGCGCCAGACGATCGACCGGCTTTTGCTCGAACCGCTTGCGATCCACGGCATCGGGGAGAGCGACAAGCGCATCGCGCGGGCGCTCGACGAGGTCGGCCTCGGCAATGGCTTCCGGTTCCGCTATCCCCACCAGCTCTCCGGTGGCCAGCGGCAGCGTGTGGCGATCGCCCGGGCGCTGATCGTCGAACCTTCGATCCTGCTGCTCGACGAACCGACATCGGCGCTCGATGCCTCGGTGCAGGCCGAGGTGTTGAACCTGCTCGAGCAGATCCGGCGCGACCGTAAGCTCACCTTCGTGATGGTGAGCCATGATCTCGGCGTCATCACGCATATGTGCGAAAGACTTGCCGTCATGCGCAACGGCGCCGTCGTCGAACGCCTGAGCTCGGAAGACCTGGCGAGGGGCGCGGTCCAGGAGGACTACACGAAAAATTTGATGATCGCGAGCAAGGGTTTCGTCAAAGCCTGAAGGGCAGTCTTTTCAAACCCTTGAAAAGAAAAGGGCTCGGAAGCCGTTAAGGCTAATGTTTCCCTAAAAGACGACCAACCAACTAGACTATTGACAGCTGCCTCGCTTCTGTCATGATCCTGTTAACGATTGTTAGCTTTCGTGATCGATGGAGGTTGAGGCATGTTCTTTCTCGGTGGCATGACCATGGGCTACCTCGATCCTCCCGTCAAAGCCGATCGCCGGGAACAGATTTCGGTGTCCATTCCCGCCGAAAAGGATCGCCGGCTGATCGAAACCTCTTCCAATCCGCCGCAGAGCGACGATGCCGTCGAGCGCTCGTTGATCTGGGCATGGCGCACGCTCTGCTAAAATGGCTGGTTGAATTTTCTCTTCCGTTCGCTCTGGACGGAAATTTATCTCTACCTACCTGATAGAGAAAATAATTATAACGCGAGCCGCACAACAGGCCGCAGGAAAACAACGGAGGCAACATATGGCAGATCTGGGTATTTCGCATACTCACGTGAACCAATATGGTTCCGTACCGAACAAGAAGCCGCTCACGACGCGCCACAGGCTTCAGACGGCGCTCCATGGAGCGCTCTTCACGGCGGCATTCCTGTTCGTCGTCGCCATGGTTTGCGGGCTCGTCGGTTAATTCGGCGGATCATAAGCTCGGTAGCTGCTTGGGCTGCAGCGGTTTCCGTCTTCCAGAAGCCGGAACGTCTGTCTCGGCATTCTCCTATCTATGAGTGCGTCAAGAAGAGTGATCATAGAGTTGATCGGTATCTCGATCCTCCTCGCCGTTTTTCTCTGTCTCTTCGTTATGCGTGGCATCGCGCAATTCCGTCGGCGCGAACGCATCCTTCTGCCGCGCGTCTCTGATCGCTGCGATTTCTATAGTGCCGTTCCGTTCCCGGATTGTGAGAACCAACGGCGGCATGCTGACCTTCCTCGTCCCTTCCAGAAGGCCTCTTTCCGTCATTCTCGGAAAGGAGGACAGCAGCGCTTTCTGTTTTTCAAGCCGGTCAACAAGGTGTTTGGCTGCTGCAGGATTGACTTCCGCCAATTCGGCAACCTTGGTCAGAAACCATCGTTCGGCACTTTTGGAGAGACGGACAGCTGGCATCAGCCAACCCGACGACGGCGGCTTTCCGAAGCCTCAACGATCATTCGGGCTTTTTCAAGCACGTCGTCGAGATCGACGCTTTCCCCGCGGTCGAGTTCGTCGAGGCCATGGGCATCTCGTAGAAGCTCAGCACCTTCATCCGCGAGATATTGATTGAGGGCCTTCACCATCACCCAAGTGCGATCCCGATCGAGAACCTGCGCGATACGATCGAACGCTTCCACCGTTGCTGTGGGCAATCTGAGCGAGATCTGCGACTTTTCGTTGTTCGGCATGATACGATCCTCGTAATGCGCTGGGATACAATGTAACCCACGGGGGTTCCCGGGTCAAAGCCGGAACGGCGTTGCTTGTGAATATCCGCTTTCCGGTCAGTATCTCGCCACCAAAACGAGCTTGAAATGCCGCGATTCCTACCCCTGACTTGAATTATCCCGATCGTGTCCAAGTTTCGACATGGCTTTCGCGGAGAGGATATCGAATGATTTCCATCACCCGTCCGGCCGCCCTGAACCAGGGCTTAATCCGTTTGTGTTACTCAACCCAAGCCTCAATCATCCCGGTTTAATCGATCTTCGAAGAATCGGGCTCCGTTCATGTCGCAGTCATGATAAGCAGTGCAAAAGGCTGAGCAAAACAGCCATAACTTTGTTTGGATCCAGAACCGAACCCATGTCTATTGCCAATCTTTCTCCGAGCCTCCCACGCGAATCCGAGATGAAGCAGATCGATCACAATGATTCGATCCGCTCGACCTATCTTTCCATCGAGGACATCAAGGCGATGGGCGATGCGATCGCCCGCAACGGCGTCGACAAGCTGCCGGCTTTCGCGCCTTTCGATTTCTTCGCGCGCCACAAGGAAAACGAGAAGGAAATCCTGCGCGTCTACCGAACCACGGCAACGGATGTCGAGGCCGGAGAGACGATTACGCCGGCGGCGGAATGGCTGCTGGACAATCACTATATCGTCGAAGAGGCGATCCAGGAGGTGCGGCGCGATTTTCCCCGCCGCTTCTACCGCGAATTGCCGACTATTTCTGTCGGGGGTGTCGAGATACCGCGAACCCTCGTGCTTGCCTGGCTCTATGTCGCCCATACCCACAGCACGATCTCGCAGGAAAGCCTGACGGCGCTGGTCGACGGTTTCCAGGCCAATGAGACGCTGAGGATCGGTGAACTCTGGGCCCTGCCCTCGCTCGTGCGATACGTGCTGGTCGAAAATCTTCGCCGTATTTCGAGCCGTGTCGAGGCCAGCCGCCGTCTGCGCCGCCGCGCCAACGAGGCGGCCGACGAGCTGGTCCGCCTGACCGATCCGGCGAAAGCTGCCGCCTATCTGAAGACGCTGGAGCCGCTTGCCGAGGACAATACCTTCTCGACGCAGTTCCTCTACCGGCTGCGCGACGGTTCGCAGACATCGAGTCTCGCGATCACCTGGCTCGACGAGCGGCTGGAGGAGCTCGGGCGCAATACCGAGGAGGCGACGACGGCCGAACACAGCCGCCTGTCTTCCGGCAACGTGACCATGGGCAACATCATCCGCAGCCTTCGCGAGATCGACGACACGGAATGGTCGGTCTGGGTCGAGCAGGTCAGCCATGTCGACAAGCTGCTCTGGGAGCATTCGGACTATGGCATCCTCGATTCCGGCTCGCGCAACAAATACCGCAAGCAGATCGAGAAGCTTGCCAAGCGCTCGCCGCTGACGGAAATGGAAATCGCCCAGCTGGCGCTCGACATGACCGATGCCGCCAAGGCTTCCGGCGAGCCGCAGCCGCATGAACCAAATGTCGGCGGCTTCCTGTCCGGTCCGCAGCGGCCGAAACTCGAGGCGCGGGCGAACTATCGCCCGACGGTCATCCAGCATTTCGTACGCGCCGTGCGCCAGTTCAACTGGCTGGCGATCGCCGTGCCGGTCATGCTGCTGACGATCATCGCCATGGCGATCGTCGGAAAGTTCATGTCGAATGCCGGCATGGGCCCGATCGAAATCGCCGTGCTGCTGATCATGTTCTCGCTGCCGGCCTCGGAGGGCGCCACAGGTCTCTTCAACACCGTGCTTTCCTTCTTCGTGACGCCGGCGCGTCTCGTCGGTTACGAATTCAAGGAGGGTATTCCGGAGGATGCGCGTACGCTGCTCGTCGTGCCCTGCCTGATCTCGAACCGCGACAGCGTCGACGATCAGGTGCGCAATCTCGAAGTTCATTATCTCGCCAATCCGCGCGGGGAGATCTATTTCGCATTGCTCAGCGATTGGCCCGACAGCGATGTCGAGGAAACGCCTGCCGATCTCGAGGTTCTCGACTATGCCCGGCGCGAGATCGCCAATCTGTCCGCCCGTTACGCCTATGACGGCAAGACGCGCTTCTACCTGCTGCATCGCCGCCGTCTCTACAATCCTTCCGAAGGTGTATGGATGGGCTGGGAGCGCAAGCGCGGCAAGCTGCATGAGCTGAACATGCTCCTGCGCGGCGACCGCGACACGACCTATCTGCCGGGGGCCAATGCCGTTCCGGCCAACGTGCAGTATGTCATGACGCTCGATGCCGACACGCGCCTGATGCGCGATGCCGTCACCAAGCTCGTCGGCAAGCTCTACCACCCGATCAACCGCCCGGTCATCAACCCGAAAACCGGCCGCGTCGAAAGCGGCTACGGCGTGCTGCAGCCGCGCGTCACCCCGTCGCTGACGACGGGCAAGGACGCCTCGGTTTTCCAGCGCGTCTTTTCGATCAACCGCGGCCTCGACCCCTACGTCTTCACCGTCTCCGACGTCTATCAGGATCTGGCCGGCGAAGGCACCTTCACGGGCAAGGGCCTCTATCATGTCGATGCTTTCGAAGCGTCTCTGAAGGGCAGGATTGAAGAGAACTCGGTGCTTAGCCACGACCTTCTCGAAGGTTCGATGGCGCGCTGCGCGCTCGTCACCGATCTCGAACTGGTCGAGGATTTTCCGGTCCGCTACGAGGTGGAAACCTCGCGCCAGCATCGCTGGGCACGCGGCGACTGGCAGCTCCTGCCCTATATGTTCAATCCGAAATACGGCGTGACCGCGCTCGGCCGCTGGAAGATGTTCGACAATCTGCGCCGTTCGCTGACGCCGATCGCCTGGTTCTTCGCCTCCGTTCTCGGCTGGTATTTCATGGGCCCGCTCGGCGCGCTCGTCTGGCAGATTCTCCTGATCTTCTGCCTCTTCGTCGCGCCGACGCTGTCGCTCATCAACGGCATCATTCCGCGCACCAGCGATATCGTCGCCCGCGCCCATCTTTATACGGTCTGGTCCGATATCACGGCGGCCAATGCGCAGGTCGCGCTGCGCATCGTCTTCATCGCCGATTCGGCGGCGATGATGGCGGATGCGATCGGCCGCTCGCTCTACCGCCTGCTCGTCAGCCGCAAGCTGATGCTGCAATGGCGCACCGCCGCCAGCGTTCAGGCCGGCGGCCAGGGAACGCTGATCTCTTATTATAAGCAGATGTGGCATGCGCCGGCACTGGCGCTGCTGGCGCTCGGTTTTGCGGCTCTTCCGGGCGACAACGCTTTCCTCGTCGGCATTCCCTTCGCGTTTCTGTGGATACTCTCGCCCGTCGTCGCCTGGTATGTCAGCCAGTCGGCCGAGACCGAGGACCGGCTCGAAGTCGCCGATTCCGTGTCGAGCGAACTGCGCAAGATCGCTCGGCGCACCTGGCGTTACTTCGAGACCTTCACGACCCCGGAGCAGAATTATCTGCCGCCGGACAATATCCAGGAAACGCCGCATGTCATCGTCGCGGCGCGCACCTCGCCGACTAATATCGGTGTCTATCTGCTCTCCGTCGTTTCCGGCCGGCACTTCGGCTGGTTCTCCTTCGAGGAGACGATCGAGCGGCTGGAGCAGACGATCGCGACGATCGACAAGATGGAGAAATTCCGCGGCCATCTGTTCAACTGGTATCACACCGATACGCTGCAGACGCTCGGACCGCGCTACGTCTCCGCCGTCGACAGCGGCAATCTCGCAGGCCATCTGATCGCCATTTCGTCGGCCTGCCGCAACTGGGCCGAGGCGCCATCGGCCCACATGCAGGGCAATCTCGACGGTGTCGGCGACACGGCCGGCATTCTCGGCGAAGTGCTGGCTGATCTGCCCGACGACCGCAAGACCGTGCGCCCGCTGCGCCGGCGCCTGGAGGAGCGCATCGTCGGCTTCCAGAACGCGCTTGCCGCGGTCAAGCGCGAGCATGAATTCGCCTCGATCCGCATCATCAACCTCGCCGTTCTTGCGCGCGACATCGAAAAGCTCGCGGCCAATCTCGACCATGAGGTCAAGTCGAAGCAGAGCGAAGAGGTCACCCAATGGGCCGCCTCCCTCGTGAAGGTCTGCGAGGCGCATATATCAGACAGCACCTTCGACCTTTCCAAGGTCGATGACCTGAGGCCGCGCCTGGTGGCGCTGCGCGACAAGGCGCGCGATCTCGCCTTCTCGATGGATTTCGGCTTCCTGTTCCGGCCGGAGCGTCGCCTGCTGTCGATCGGCTACCGCGTCGAAAGCGGCGAGCTCGATCAGGCCTGCTACGATCTTCTCGCCTCGGAATGCCGCCTGACCAGCCTCTTCGGCATCGCCAAGGGCGATCTGCCGACGGAACACTGGTACCGGCTCGGCCGCCAGGTCGTGCCTGTGGGGTCGCGCGGCGCGCTGGTCTCCTGGTCCGGCTCGATGTTCGAATATCTGATGCCGCCGCTCGTCATGCAGGAGCGCGGTGGAGGCATTCTCAACCAGACCAACAATCTGGTCGTGGTCGAGCAGATGAATTATGCCCGCAAGCTCGGCATTCCGTGGGGCATTTCGGAAGCAGCCTTCAATGCCCGCGACCATAACCTCAACTATCAGTACACGAATTTCGGCGTTCCGACGCTCGGTCTGAAACGCGGCCTCGGCCACAATGCCGTCATCGCGCCTTACGCCTCGCTGCTGGCCAGCCAGTACGACCCGCCGGGCGCGCTCGAAAACCTGCAGAAGCTGCGCAAGCTCGGCGCGCTCGGCAAGTTCGGCTTCCACGACGCCGTCGACTTCACGCCGACGCGCGTGCCGGAAGGCAAGAAATGCGCGGTGGTCTACAATTATTATGCCCACCATCACGGCATGTCGATCGCAGCTGTCGCCAACGTCGCCTTCAACGGCCACCTGCGCGAGCTCTTCCACTCCGATCCCGTGATCGAGGCGGCCGAACTGCTGCTGCAGGAAAAGGCGCCGCGCGACATCCCGGTCATGAGCGGCAAGCACGAATCCGATACGCCGGCCAGCATTCAGGACGATCTGCTGCGGCCCGAGATCCGGAAGATCAGCGACCCGGCTTCGCGCGACCGCGAACTCGTCTTCCTGTCGAACGGCCATTATTCGCTGATGCTGACGGCGACGGGCGCCGGTTATTCCCGCTGGAACGGCCTTTCCGTTTCCCGCTGGAAGGCCGATCCGACCGAAGACCGCTGGGGCACCTTCATCTTCCTGCGCGATACCGCCACCAACGAATGGTGGTCGGCGACCGCAGTGCCGAAGGGCGTCGAGGGCGAGAAGATCAAGGTCGAATTCGCCGACGAGAAGGCGCAGTTCACCAAGACGGTCGGCGACCTGACGAGCGAGGTCGAGTGCATCATCGCGACCGAGCATGATGCCGAAGCCCGCCGCGTTACCCTGCTCAACATGGGTGGGGAAGACCGCTTCATCGAGGTCACGTCGTACCTCGAACCCGTCATCACTTACGACGATACCGACAACGCGCATCCGGCATTTGCACGGATGTTCGTCAAGACAGAGATCGGCAAGCGCGGCGACGTCATTCGCGCCGAACGCAACAAGCGTGATCCGAACGAGCCGAACATCAGCATCGCGCATCTGATCGTCGATAATGCCGGCGACACACGCCATACCGAATTCGAGACCGACCGGCGCAAGTTTATCGGCCGGGGCCGCAGCCTTGCCGACGCGGCCGCCTTCGATCCGGGTGCGAGCCTTTCCGGCAGCGACGGCTTCATGCTCGATCCCGTCATGTCGCTGCGCCGCACGGTGCGCGTGCCGGCCGGCAAGAAGGTCAGCGTGTTCTTCTGGACGATCGCGGCGCCGACCCGTGACGAGGTCGACATGGCGGTCAACCGCTATCGTCACCCCGACGCCTTCAACCACGAGCTCGTCCAGGCCTGGACCCGCACGCAGGTGCAGATGCGCCATGTCGGCGTCACCTCGCAGCAGGCGGCCGCCTTCCAGCATCTCGGGCGCTATCTCGTCTATCCCGACATGCAGCTGCGCAAGGATGAAGCAACGGTCGAAGCCGGCCTGCAGTCGCAATCGGCCCTCTGGCCGCTGGCGATCTCCGGCGACTTCCCGATCTTCACGCTGCGCGTCAACGACGACATGGATCTCGACATCGCCCGCGAGGCGCTGTTGGCGCAGGAATATCTGCGTTCGCGCGGCGTCACCGCCGATCTCGTCATCATGAACGAACGCGCCTCCTCCTACGCTCAGGACATGCAGCACGCGCTCGACGCCATGTGCGAAAACGTGCGCCGCATGGGCCAGGCCGACGGCTTGCGCCAGCATATCTTCGCCGTCCGCAAGGACCTGATGGAGGAGAACACCTACCACGCGCTGATCGCGGCTTCCCGCGTCACCCTGCATGCGAAGAACGGTAAGGTGGTCGACCAGATCAACCGCGCCGTTGCGCTGTTTGCTCCCTCCAAGGAGGAACTGCAGGAGATGGAACGGGCCGAGCGAAACAAGGTTCCCGTCAAGCGCGTCGCCCCGGTGCCGCCGCCTGCCGTGCCCGCCGTCGTCATCGAAGAGGAAGGCGATCTCGACTTCTGGAACGGTATCGGCGGTTTTGCCCGCGACGGGCGTGAATATGTCGTTCGTCTCGCCGGCGGCCATGCGACGCCGCAGCCCTGGATCAACGTCATCTCCAACGACAGCTTCGGCTTCCATGTTTCGGCGGAAGGCGCAGGCTTCACCTGGAGCGTCAACTCGCGCGACTACCAGCTGACCTCCTGGTCGAACGATGCGGTGGTCAACCGTTCGGGCGAGGCCTTCTACCTCGCCGATCTCGACAGCGGTGCGGTCATGACGCCATTCGCGGCGCTCTCCCGCCGGCCGGACATCCGTTTCGAAGCCCGCCACGGGCTCGGTTACTCCGTCTTCTCCAGCATCCAGCACGATATCGCGCTGGAACTGACGCAGACGATCGCCCGCGACAAGCCGGTGAAGCTGCAGCGCCTGCGCCTGCGCAACACCGGTTCGACCGGCCGCAGGCTGCGTCTTTACGGCTATGTCGAATGGATCCTCGGCAATAATCCGGGCCGCACGGCGCCCTTCATCCTGTCTAGATATGACGAGGAAACGGGTGCGCTGTTTGCCACCAATCCCTACAGCATCGATCATTCCAACCGCACCGCTTTCTTCGCGGCGAGCGAGACGCTTTCGAGCTTCTCGGCAAGCCGGCGGGAATTCATCGGCAAGGCGGGAACGATCCAGGCGCCGCAGGCCGTCACGTCTACCGCCGCCCTTTCCGGCTCGACCGATCTCGACGGCGATCCGGCTGCGGCTCTGGCGATCGACATCGAGCTTGCCGCCGGCGAGGAGCGCGACTTCGCCTTCTTCCTCGGCGATACCAAGACCGAAGACGAAGCGCGCGGCGTCATCGCCAATATTCGCAAGGCTTCGTTCGACGATGCCGTCGAGGCGAACCGCACCTTCTGGCGGGATTTCACCGGAAAGCTGCAGATCTCGACGCCGGATCGCGGGATGAACAATCTCGTCAACACCTGGCTGCCCTATCAGAGCCTCGGCTGCCGCATCATGGCCCGCACCGCCTTCTATCAGGCAAGCGGTGCCTTCGGCTTCCGCGACCAGCTGCAGGACACGCTGGCCTTCCTGCTGCACGAGCCTTCGATCGCTCGCCGGCAGATCCTGAATGCCGCCTCGCGCCAATTCCGCGAGGGCGACGTGCAGCATTGGTGGCTGCCTGGAACCGGCGCCGGGGTTCGCACCCTGATCTCCGACGACGTCGTCTGGCTGAGCTACGCGATCCATCACTATTGCAGCGTCACCGGCGACAAGAGCGTGCTCGACGAGGAGCTTGCCTTCCTGGAAGGTCCCACCCTGCTCGAAGGCCAGCATGACTCCTTCTACAAGCCGGAGATTTCCGAGGACAAGGCGAGCGTTTACGAACACGCGGCGCTGGCACTCGATCTCGCCATCGCCCGCAAGGGTGCGAACGGCCTGCCGCTGTTCCTCGGCGGTGACTGGAACGACGGCATGAACCGCGTCGGCATCGGCGGGCGCGGCACCAGTGTCTGGCTCGGCTGGTTCCTGGCCGGCGCCCTGCGCTCCTTCATTCCCTATGCCGAAGAACGCGGCGACAAGGCCCGCGTCGAGCGCTGGTCTGAACATCTGACCGGATTGAAGAAGGCGCTCGAAACTGCGGCGTGGGACGGCGGCTACTATCGCCGCGGCACGTTCGACGACGGCGCGCTTCTTGGTTCCAGGGAAAGCCCGGAATGCCGGATCGACTCGATCGCGCAGTCCTGGAGCGTATTGTCAGGTGAGGGCGATCCGGCCCGCGCGGTCAAGGCGATGGACGCCGTGCTCGACCAACTGGTCGACGAGGAAGCCCGCATCATCCGGCTGTTCACGCCGCCTTTCGTCAATTCCGCGCGGGATCCCGGCTATATCAAAGCCTATCCGCCCGGCGTGCGTGAGAATGGCGGGCAATATACCCATGCTGCGACCTGGGTGGTGATGGCGCTGGCGGAACTGAAGCGCGGTGACGACGCGTTCCGCTGCTTCCAGATCCTCAACCCGATCACCCATGCACTCGACAAGGCCTCGGCGGAACAGTACCGCGTCGAACCTTATGTCGTGGCGGCCGACGTCTACGGGCATGATCCCTACACGTCGCGGGGCGGCTGGACCTGGTATACCGGCTCTGCCGGCTGGCTCTACCGCGCCGCCGTCGAAGGCATTCTCGGTATCCGCCTGAAGGGAGGCCGGCTTTACGTGAGGCCGTCACTCCCTTCGGAATGGGACGGATTTGCGGCAGAGGTTGAGCAGGGCGGCGGCAAATACCGCATTTCGGTCTCAAAAGCGTCCAATGCGAGCGGCTACACTCTGTCGATCAACGGCAGCGAAGTCGCCAATCCCGAAGAGGGATATCCGCTCGGATAAGCGTTTCTCAACGCTGAAAAAAACGGCGATTCGCGAGCGGCCAAAAGGGAACCCTTTTGGCCGTTGTCGCGTTTGCAATCGGACAACAGGAGCGACCTTATGGCAAGCACGCTGACCGAAGCTCTCGGCGCCGAGCGCAGTTCCCTATCCGCCGCTGCGCCAGGGCGCGATACACGGCTTGATGTGCTGCGCGGACTGGCCTTGATCATGATCTTCATCAATCATGTTCCCGGGCAGATTTTCGAATATGTGACGACGAAGAATTTCGGTTTCTCGGATGCCGCCGAAGCCTTCGTGCTGATCTCAGGCATCGCCGTCGGCCTCGCCTATGGCTCCCGCTTCGAACCTGGCAATCGACTCAAGATGGCGATCAAGGCGGTGAGGCGCGCCTTCACGCTCTACCTCGCCCATATGATCACGACCTTCATGACGTTGGCGCTCTTCATCTCAGGCGCCTGGCTGTTCCATCGGCCGGGGCTGCTCGTCGAAATCAATATCCTGGCGGTTCTGATGAACCTGAAGGACGGCATTCCGGCGCTGCTGCTGCTCGGCCACCAGATCGGCTACAACAATATCCTGCCGATGTACGGCGCATTGCTGCTGATGGTGCCGATCATCCTGCTCTTCAATGCGCGCAGCCCGCTGCTGGCGCTCGCCGTCTCGGGCACGGTCTGGCTGCTCGCCGGCATCTATGAGGTGGCGCCGCATAACATGCTGATCGAGGGCTACTGGTTCCTCAATCCGCTCTCCTGGCAGTTCCTGTTCACGATCGGCATGGTCGCGATCCTGCATATCAAGCGCGGCGGCACGATTCCACGCCATCCGCTGCTGTTTGCGGCCGCTAGCGGCTACGTCGTGCTGTCCTTCGTCTGGGTGACGGGCCATCTCTGGGTTTTCGGCAATTCGCTGGCGGCTCTCGGCCTGCCGACTGTCATCACCGGCTTCGACAAGACCTTCCTGTCCCTGCCGCGGCTGCTGCACGTGCTGGCGCTGACCTATCTCGTCATCAGCATTCCGGCGCTTTCGCGCATCCTGCGCCGTCCCGCGGACCATCCGCTGACGATCCTCGGCCGCCATTCGCTGAACATCTTCGTCGCCGGCACGATCCTCGCCATGATCGGCCAGGTGGTGCTCTACATCACCAACAAGGACCCGCTGGTCGGCCCGCTCTTCGTCGTAGCAGGGATCGGCACGCAATTCGCCTATGCCTATTATCTCGAGCACAAGCGGCAGCAGGGCAAGGTCAAAGGCAAACTCGTCACGGAGCCGGCCACGATACCCGTTCCCGTCCGCGTCGGCGGAACGGCAAATGTCTATCGCCGCACCGATCGGAAATAGGGATCGGGTTGGTTCCTTGCTGCTGACAAACCGCCGCAAAACCCGCGACGTCATCCTTGGCCTTGTGCCAATGTTTTCCTGTCAAGCAATTGCAGTGGTCAGATGCTCGGCACAAGGCCGAGCATGACTAAGGAGACCTTGTCAACAAACCGAGCCGATGGCCGATGGCCGCCGGCTCTTTATGTATGCGCGAGAATATTCACCAGCTTGCCGAACGGATCGCGCACATAGAAACGCCTGACGCCCCAGGGTTCGTCGGCCGGTCCGTATTCGATCGGAAAGCCGGCGGCGGTAAACGCCTCGAAAGCGGCGTCGAGGTCATCGACCTCGATAGAGAGGTCGGGCACCGAGGTTCCGGAACCGCCTTGACTGGCGACGCTCACCTGGACGGTCATCGGCCTGTCGGCGCCGAACGTCGTAATCCAGCCGTGATCCATCATCACCTGGAGACCGAGAATATCCTGATAGAAGCGCCGGGCCGGCGTGATGTCGGGCGCCTCGATGTTGGCGATGATGCGCAGGACCTTCATGGGTTTTTCCCCTATGTTTGGGCACAGCAGGAGGTTAGGGAAGAACGGCGGTCGGATCAATCAGCCATGGCTTGCAGCTGCCGTATGGCCAATGAATATCGGCCGCAGCGGTTTTGAGAGGAAGCAAAGTCCTAAACCACGGCGCATGAACGTCGCCAAACAAAAAGGCCGGAAGGATCGCTCCTTCCGGCCTTTGTCGTAAAACCCGAACTTATCAGGCGGCTTCGGTCGTGTGGGCCTTGCGGACCTCTTCGTCCGTTAGGATGCCGCTGGCGCGCAGCAGGGCGGCGAAGCGGCCGTTGCTGTGGCTGAGTTCGTCGAAGCTGCCCTGTTCGGCGACGCGGCCGTTGTCCAGGAAGAGCACCATATCGGCTTCGCGGACCGTCGACAGGCGGTGGGCGATGATGAAGGTGGTGCGGTTCTGGCGCAGGTTGTCGATTGCGGCCTTGACGCGGGCTTCGGTCTCGACGTCGAGCGCCGAAGTCGCCTCGTCGAGCACCAGGATCGGCGCGTCCTTGAGGATGGCGCGGGCGATCGCGATGCGCTGGCGCTCGCCGCCGGAGAGTTTGTTGCCGCGTTCGCCGACATGGGTATCGTAGCGGTCCTCGCGGGTCTCGATGAAGTCGGCTGCGGCTGCGGCTTCGGCCGCACGGCGCATTTCCTCTTCGCTGGCGCCCTCGCGGCCGAGGCGGATATTGTCGCTGATCGAGCGGTTCAGCAGGCCTGCATCCTGGAAGACGGTGGCGATGTGGCGGCGCAACGACTTGCGGGTCACCTTGGTGATGTCGGTGCCGTCGACGAAGATATGGCCGCCCTGCGGGTCGTAAACGCGCTGCAGCAGGTTGACGAGCGTCGTCTTGCCGGCGCCGGTCGGGCCGACGATCGCGACCGTCTGGCCTGCCTTGACCGAGAAGGAGACGTTGTGCAGGCCCTGCGAGCTGTTGCCGAAGCCGAAGGATACGTCGCGGAACTCGACCGCACCCTTGACGTCCTTGATCTCGCCGTTGCCGGCCGGCTCTTCGCGGTCACGCACCGAGTCTTCCAGCGCATAGAAATCGACGAGCTTGGAGCGGGCTTCGAAAATCTGCGTGGCGAACTGGCGCATCAGGTCGAGGCGGCCGATCAGCAGGTTGGCGAAGCCGATGAAGGCAATGACGTCACCGACGCGCAATTGGCCGGCCTGAACGAGCATCGTGCCGATGATCAGGACCACCATCATGGCGATGGTCGAGGCCATGCGGTTCAGCGCACTGGCGATCGCCCACCAGTCGAGCACCGGATACTGGGCTTCGAGCAGGCGGTCGGCGAAGGATTTCAGCGCCCTGGTTTCAGCCTCGATGCGGTTGTAGCTGTGCAGGACGGACACGTTGCTGATCGAGTCGCTGACATGCGAAAAGACGGTATGGTAGTGGTTCTCGACCGATGCCTGACCATCCTTGGTGCGGCTCATGACGACGCGGCCGATCAGCCAGTAGGCAATGCCGAGCACCATGAGCACGGCGGAAAGCCGCAGGTCCATCGACATCGCGGTCGGCACCAGAAGCGCAAGCGCGATGACCGTCGAGAGGTGGTTGCGCATGAATTCAAGCCAGAGGCCGAACAGCGTCTCGCAGGCGCGCAGCAGCGTGTGCAGCGCGTTGGACGTGCCGCGCTGATGGTGCCAGGCAAGCGGCATGGAAATAATGCGGCCGAAGGCTTCCGTCAGCAGCGTCGCACGCCGCCCGTGGGCGAGCCTGTCGGCCTCGCGGGCCACCAGCACGAAGGCAATGGTGTTGAACACGGCAAAGCCTGCCCACATGAAGAGGATGGGCTTGACCTCACCCTTGCCCGAAATCGCATCGATGATGCGACCGAACAGGATCGGCTCTGCAATCGTAATGGTCGCCAAAACGATGTTTGCGAGAACGACCAGGGATACGCGGAACTTATAGGCGCCAAGATAGCGCAGAGCCCTTGCATAGACCTTGAAAAGCGACACGTCTAACCTCTTGTGCATCTGCGAAGAACGGGGATGGTGCGATGCTACAAAAGGTTACCTGAACCGGCGATTAACGGAGCATTCAGGGTTCAGCCCACAGGGGATTAACACTTTCGTACTATCGCAGGATGCGACGAGATGGCTGTGGCGCGAAAATTACCGCTGCGGTATATGCAGCGACAATTTGCGCTTGCATTTTAATAAACATTTAGCGCAGCATTAAATTAGAGACTGCATTTTTTGAAGAAGACCGTTTCGCGACAATCCGAAAGCCGCCGACGGCCTCGCAAGGGGCATTTGTGTGAATATTAATTCGTTGATTCAATTGCTTGTCATCCTGGAGGAATGCTCGAATCCCGCGGCCCTCGTCAGTGAACTGGAGCAGGTGATCCGCGGCTGCGGCTTTGAATATTACAGCCTGGCGCGCCATTCCCAGCAGAAGCCCGAGCCCTGGACCGCGGCGCTCGCCGGCTCCTGGCCCGAGCACTGGCCCCAGATCTACGCCGCGAAAAAATATGTGCTGATCGACCCGCTGGTGCGCTACCTCACTCATGCCCAGCGGCCCTTCCGCTGGCGGCAGAGCATGGCTGCGTTTCGCAAGGATGCGCATGAGCGCCGCATGGAGCAGATGATGGTCGACGCCTTCGGCCACGGGCTGGAGGACGGCTATATCTTTCCGGTTCACGGGCGCAACGGCATTTTGGGCAGCCTCAACATCAGCGGCAAGCCGGTCGAGCTGTCACCCGTGGAGCTCTCGCTGTTCGAGGCGGTGGCGCGCAAGACGTTCTGGCGGCTGCTCGAATTGAAGGGCGAGGCGCAGGCGCTGGAAACGATGCTGCCGGCCGAGACGCCGCTGACGCGACGCGAGATGGAAATCCTGCGTTATCTCGCCGAAGGCATGACCTCGATGGAGATCAGCAAATTGCTGAAGATCTCGAACCATACCGTCGACTGGTACATGAACGGCCTGCAGGATAAGCTGAAAGCGAAAAACAGGCAGCAGGCGGTGGCGCTCGCCTTCCGCCATGGCCTGATAAGCTAGCTTTCCAGGTCTGTGTCGCACCGACGCTGCTATGTATTCTCAATGCGGCGTATATTGGCATGGCGAGAAAGTGCATTTCGCAGTCGCAAGAGAAATTGAACTTCCCGTGACAAGAAGTTAAGAATTTTCTTCGCGGGTGCAGCATGCCCGCGTCTGAACGTGGAGGAACCGTTTTGCCCATATCCAAGATACTCGTTGCCAACCGCTCTGAAATTGCCATCCGCGTGTTTCGCGCGGCCAACGAGCTTGGAATAAAAACGGTGGCGATCTGGGCGGAGGAAGACAAGCTGGCGCTGCACCGCTTCAAGGCGGACGAGAGCTATCAGGTCGGCCGCGGCCCGCATCTTGCGCGCGATCTCGGGCCGATCGAAAGCTATCTGTCGATCGACGAAGTGATCCGCGTCGCCAAGCTTTCCGGCGCCGATGCCATCCATCCGGGCTACGGCCTCTTGTCGGAAAGCCCCGAATTCGTCGATGCCTGCAACAAGGCCGGCATCATCTTCATCGGCCCGAAGGGCGATACGATGCGCCAGCTCGGCAACAAGGTGGCCGCGCGCAACCTGGCGATCTCGGTCGGCGTGCCTGTGGTGCCGGCGACCGAGCCGCTGCCGGACGATATGGCCGCGGTGGCTAAGATGGCCGAAGAGATCGGTTATCCCGTCATGCTGAAGGCCTCCTGGGGTGGCGGCGGCCGCGGCATGCGCGCCATCCGCGACCCGAAGGATCTCGCCCGTGAGGTGACCGAGGCCAAGCGCGAGGCGATGGCCGCCTTCGGCAAGGACGAGGTCTATCTGGAAAAGCTCGTCGAGCGCGCCCGCCATGTCGAAAGCCAGATCCTCGGCGACACGCACGGCAACGTCGTGCATCTCTTCGAGCGCGACTGCTCCATCCAGCGCCGCAACCAGAAGGTCGTCGAGCGCGCGCCGGCTCCTTATCTGACGGAAGCGCAGCGCCAGGAGCTTGCCGGCTATTCGCTGAAGATCGCGCAGGCGACGAACTATATCGGCGCCGGCACCGTCGAATATCTGATGGATGCCGATACCGGCAAATTCTACTTCATCGAAGTCAATCCGCGCATCCAGGTCGAGCATACGGTGACAGAAGTCGTCACCGGCATCGATATCGTCAAGGCGCAGATCCATATCCTCGACGGCTATGCGATCGGCACGCCGGAATCGGGCGTTCCGGCCCAGGCCGACATCCGCCTCAACGGCCATGCGCTGCAGTGCCGTATCACCACCGAAGATCCGGAACACAACTTCATTCCGGATTACGGCCGCATCACCGCCTACCGCTCGGCTTCCGGTTTCGGCATCCGTCTGGACGGCGGCACGTCCTATTCCGGCGCCATCATCACCCGCTATTACGATCCGCTGCTGGTCAAGGTGACGGCCTGGGCGCCTAACCCGTCCGAGGCCATCAGCCGTATGGACCGGGCGCTGCGCGAATTCCGCATCCGCGGTGTGGCCACCAACCTAACCTTCCTCGAAGCGATCATCGGCCACCAGAAGTTCCGTGACAACAGCTACACGACCCGCTTCATCGACACGACGCCGGAGCTCTTCCAGCAGGTCAAGCGTCAGGACCGCGCGACGAAGCTGCTCACCTATCTCGCCGACGTCACCGTCAACGGCCATCCCGAGGCCAAGGACAGGCCGAAGCCGCTGGAGAATGCCGCCAAGCCGGTGGTGCCCTACAGCAACGGCAATGGCGTCAAGGACGGCACCAAGCAGCTGCTCGACACGCTCGGCCCGCAGAAGTTCGGCGAGTGGATGCGCAACGAGAAGCGCGTGCTCCTGACCGACACGACGATGCGCGACGGCCACCAGTCGCTGCTCGCCACCCGCATGCGCACCTATGACATCGCCCGCATCGCCGGCACCTATGCGCATGCGCTGCCGAACCTCTTGTCGCTCGAATGCTGGGGCGGCGCCACCTTCGACGTTTCGATGCGCTTCCTGACGGAAGATCCGTGGGAACGGCTGGCGCTGATTCGCGAAAGCGCGCCGAACCTGCTGCTGCAGATGCTGCTGCGCGGCGCCAACGGTGTCGGCTACACCAACTATCCCGATAATGTCGTCAAATACTTCGTCCGCCAGGCGGCCCGTGGCGGCATCGATCTCTTCCGCGTCTTCGACTGCCTGAACTGGGTCGAGAACATGCGGGTGTCGATGGATGCCATCGCCGAGGAGAACAAGCTCTGCGAGGCGGCGATCTGCTATACCGGCGATATCCTCAATTCGGCTCGCCCGAAATACGATCTCAAATACTACACCGACCTTGCCGTCGAACTGGAAAAGGCCGGTGCCCATATCATCGCTGTGAAAGACATGGCGGGTCTGCTCAAGCCTGCGGCAGCGAAGGTGCTGTTCAAGGCGCTGCGCGAGGCGACGGGCCTGCCGATCCATTTCCACACGCATGATACTTCAGGCATTGCGGCGGCGACCGTTCTTGCCGCGGTCGAAGCCGGTGTGGATGCCGTCGATGCGGCGATGGATGCGCTCTCCGGCAATACCTCGCAGCCCTGTCTCGGCTCGATCGTCGAGGCGCTCTCCGGTTCCGAGCGTGATCCGGGCCTCGATCCGGAATGGATCCGCCGCATCTCCTTCTATTGGGAAGCGGCGCGCAACCAGTATGCCGCCTTCGAAAGCGACCTCAAGGGTCCGGCCTCGGAAGTCTATCTCCACGAAATGCCGGGTGGCCAGTTCACCAACCTCAAGGAGCAGGCCCGTTCGCTGGGTTTGGAGACCCGCTGGCATCAGGTGGCGCAGGCCTATGCCGACGCCAACCAGATGTTCGGCGACATCGTCAAGGTGACGCCGTCCTCCAAGGTGGTCGGCGACATGGCGCTGATGATGGTCTCCCAGGATCTCACTGTCGCCGACGTGGTCAGCCCGGACCGCGAAGTCTCCTTCCCGGAATCGGTGGTCTCGATGCTGAAGGGCGATCTCGGCCAGCCGCCGTCGGGATGGCCGGAAGCGCTGCAGAAGAAGGCGCTGAAGGGCGACAAGCCCTATACGGTGCGTCCGGGCTCGCTGTTGAAGGAAGCCGATCTCGATGCCGAGCGCAAGGTGATCGAGACCAAGTTGGAGCGCGAGGTCAGCGACTTCGAATTCGCCTCCTACCTGATGTATCCGAAGGTCTTCACCGACTTCGCGCTTGCCTCCGATACTTACGGCCCGGTCTCGGTGCTGCCGACGCCCGCCTATTTCTATGGGCTGGCGGACGGCGAGGAGCTGTTCGCCGATATCGAGAAGGGCAAGACGCTCGTCATCGTCAACCAGGCGATGAGCGCTACCGACAGCCAAGGCATGGTCACCGTCTTCTTCGAGCTCAACGGCCAGCCGCGCCGCATCAAGGTGCCGGACCGGGCGCATGGGGCGACGGGTGCGGCCGTGCGCCGTAAGGCCGAACCCGGCAATGCCGCCCATGTCGGCGCGCCGATGCCCGGCGTCATCAGCCGTGTCTTCGTCTCTTCAGGCCAGGCCGTCAGTGCCGGTGACGTGCTCGTCTCCATCGAGGCGATGAAGATGGAGACCGCGATCCATGCGGAAAAGGACGGAACCATTGCCGAAGTGCTGGTGAAAGCCGGTGACCAGATCGACGCCAAGGATCTGCTCGTCGTCTACGGCGGGTAAACAGCTTGGCTGCCGGAGCGGAAATCACGCTCCGGCAGCTCACCCTCTTTTGGCGCGATCACTCGATTGTGTGCAATCGGCCGATCGGAATGAGGGACTTTCAAGCTTTCCGCGGTATTTCCGGCTTGCCGGGCACGGCGCTTCTTTCCTAAAAACAACTCCGGCGTCTAACTCCAAAGGATTATACGCTGTTCAAGGAGCGTCCATGGCGTGCCCTGTCGGACGCGGCGCTCCAGCGACCTCGCCATTCAACAGGAAAGAACCCCATGAGCCAGTTGAAAATCGCCGTCATCGTCGGAAGCACGCGTATCGGCCGCTTTGCCGATCATCCCGCCCAATGGATCGCCGGCCTTGCCGGAGAGCGGTCCGAGCTTGCCGTCGAGGTGCTGGATCTTCGCGATTATCCGTTGCCGTTCTTCGGCGAAGCGCGCGCGACGGAAGCGGAGAATGAGACGGCCGAGCGCTGGAAAAAGAAACTGCGCGAATTCGACGGCTACATCCTCACCGCCGCCGAATATAACCACGCACCGACCGCTGTCCTGAAGAATGCCATCGATCTCGGTGAATTCATCCACAAGCCGGTCGCCTTCGTCGGTTACGGCGGCGTCGGCGGTGCGCGCGCCGTCGAGCATCTGAGGTTGATTTTCGTGGAAATGGCTGCCGCTTCCGTGAAAACGGGCGTCCACATCGCCTTCAGCGAATATCTGAGCGTGCTCAAGGAAGGCAAGAGCCTCAGCGACTACCCGCACCTCAACGAGGCGGCCAAGAACCAGCTCGACCAGCTCATCTGGTGGGGCAATGCGCTGAAGGCAGCGCGCTCGGTCGTCACCGCGGCCTGAGGCAGATCGCTTAGAAGCAAAGCGTCTCACGTGAATCACGATTCACGTGAGACAATTAGATATCATAGGTATGGGCGGCGTTGATCGTCGAGATGAAGCGCTTGGTGCGTTCGCGCTCGGGCGCAGTGAAAATGGCTTTCGCGCTGCCCGTTTCCACCACGCTCCCGGCTTCCAGGAAGACGACGTCATTGGCGATTTTCGAGGCGAGCCGGAGATCGTGGGTCGCCATGACCATCGTCGTGCCTTCGCGGGCAAGCTGACCCAGCACGTCGACCACTTCCGCCGAGAGTTCCGGATCGAGCGCCGAGGTCGGCTCGTCGCAGAGAAGCACACGCGGCGAAGGCGCCAGCGCCCGGGCGATCGCCACACGCTGCTGCTGACCGCCCGATAAGGTCGAAGGCCAGGCATCGGTCTTGTGCGCCATGCCGACCTTAGTCAGCAGTTCCATGGCGCGTTCGCGCGCTTTCTCCTTCGGCCATTTCAGCACAGTGACCAGACCTTCCATGACATTTTCGATCGTGGTCTGATGCGGAAAGAGCTGGAAATTCTGGAAGACCATGCCGGTCTGACGGCGGATTTTCTGGATCGCCTGCCAGCTCGTTCTCTTGCCCGGCGCGAAGGAGAGCGTTTCCTCTCCGAGGCGGATCGCGCCTGACGTCGGGATCTCGAGCAGGTTGATGCAGCGCAGCAGCGTGCTCTTGCCGCCGCCGGAGGGGCCGACGAGGGCGGTGACGCTGCCTTCGGGAATGCGGATGCTGATGTCCTTCAGGATGACGGCATCGCCGAAGCGCTTTTCGATGTTGGAAAGCTCGATCATGCATTTGCCTCCAGCATGCCGCCGTAACGCGCGAAACGGCGCTCCAGCCGCACCTGCAGCTGCGACAGGACGGAGCTCAGGACGAGATAGATCAGCGCTGCCTCGATATAGAGGATCAGCGGCTCATAGGTGGTGGCGACGATGCGCTGCGCGGCCTGGAAGAGCTCCGGCACGGTGATGGCGGCTGCGAGCGAGGTATCCTTGACCAGCGAGATGAAGGTGTTCGACAGAGGCGGGACGGCGACGCGGGCGGCTTGCGGCAGGATCGTCCGGCTCATCGCCTGGCGCCAGCTCATGCCGATCGAATAGGCGGCTTCCCATTGGCCTTTGGGCACCGAGGAGATGACGGCGCGAATGATTTCGGAGCTGTAGGCGCCGATATTCAGGGTAAAGCCGATGAGAGCGGCGGGAAAGGCGTCGAGCAGGATGCCGATGCTCGGCAGGCCGTAAAAGATCACGAAGAGCTGGACGAGCAGCGGCGTGCCGCGAATGACCCAGACATAGAAGCGAGCGATCACTGCGACCGGCGCCGGGCCGAAAAGGCGGGCGATCGCGGTGACCAGGCCGAGGATCAGGCCGAAGGCGAAGGACAGCAGCGTGAGGGGGATGGTGAAGATCAGCCCCGCCCAGAGAAGCGAGGGAAGCGATTCCGCCATCAATTGGAGCCAGTGCGGCAAGGGATGTTCCCTCTCATGGATTGGTGGTGATATCTCTCGGAATACCCCTCCCCAACCCCTCCCCACAAGGGGGAGGGGCTTAATCTAGCTCCCGCCCTTACGAAATAGCGACCGAGCTGCGAGTCGAGACGTTTATTTTGAGATGAGGCGCTGCGCCACCAAAGCCCCTCCCCTTGTGGGGAGAGGTTGGGGTGGGGACTTCTTGAGCAGAGCTTACTTCGAGACGTCCTGGCCGAAATACTTGTCGGCGATCTTCTTGTACGTGCCGTCGGCCTTGATGTCGGCAAGCGCCTTGTTGATTTCGGCGAGAAGCTCCGGCTCGTTCTTACGGATGATGATGCCCGAATAATCGGCATTCTCTTGCTCGGCGGCGATCTTTACCGGCGCATCCGGCTTGTGCTTCTTAAAATCGAGGAAGGACAGGCTGTCGTTGACCGTCGCATCGGCGCGCTTGGTCAGGACGAGCTGGATCGACTGATCGAAACCATCGGTGCCGACGAGCTCGGCGCCGGATTCGGTGGCGATCTTGCCGAAGTTGCTGGTCAGCGACTGGGCCGATTTCTTGCCCTTGAGGTCGGCGAAAGTCTTGATGCTGTCATCGCCTTCGCGGACGATCAGCACAGCCTTGGAGGCAATGTAGGGCTCGGAAAAGTCGTATTTCTGCTTGCGGGCCTCGGTGATACCGACCTGATTGATGACGGTGTCGTAACGCTTGGCGTCGAGGCCGGCGATCAGTCCGTCCCACTTGCCTTCGACGAACTCGGCCTTGACGCCGAGCTTGGCGGCGATGGCTTCGCCGATCTCGACATCGAAGCCGACGAGCTTGCCGCTTTCGTCATGATAGGTGAAGGGCGCATAGGTGCCTTCGGTGCCGATCTTGAAGACGCCGGCCGATTTGATGGCGGTGAGGTTTTCGCCGGCATGGGCGGGCAGGAGGGCGGCAGCCTGAATGAGGGCAGCGGCGGCAACGGTTTTCAACCAGTTCATTGTTCTATCCATCCTTGGGAGGTTGTGATCGGATGAGGGATACTTTGCAGAAAACTAGGGCGCCGGAAGCGTAGAAAACTGCGAATAAAAGCAGCAACTGCAAATATTTTTCTCAAGCAGTCGCCTCAATCCCGAAAGCCGTGGAAAATGCGCATCATACCGCGAGGCGGCGGCGCAGCCTTTCGCTGACGATGATGATCAGCCCGGCGCCGAGGATCATGCATGCGCCTGCGATGACATTCGGCATGGGGATATCGGCCCAGATCAGATAGCCGAGAAGGAAGGCCCAGACGAGAGAGGTATATTCGAATGGCGCAAGCACGGAGACGGGCGCCCGACGCATGCCTTCGAAGAGGGCTAACTGCGCCGCGCCGGCAACGACGCCGGTGGCGACGGGAAGCATCAGCTGCGTCATATCAGGGGTCCGCCAGGTATAGAGAACGGCAACGCCCGTCATAACAAGGAAAAAGACGTTGGAAACGGCCAGCTGGACGATGGTTTTCTCGTGCAGCGAGGTCTTGCGCAGCAGCACCATGGCCGCGGCCCAGAGGACGGCCGCCTGCAGCGCCAGATAGACCGGCCAGGAAATGGTAGGGCCGATCGGATTGCAGGCGATGAGCACGCCGACGAAACCGACGCCGACTGCCAGCCAGCGCGCTAGCGTGACCTCCTCCTTCAGGATGAGCCATGCAAGCAGGGTGCCGACGACGGGCGCGGCGTAATAAAGCGTGGTCATTTCGGCAAGCTGCAGGCGGCTTGCGGCGGAATAATAGGAAAGCCAGGCGGAGAGAAGCAGTATGCGGCGGGCGATAATCGGCGACGTCATCGTCTGATGGACGAGCTTGTCGCGACCATAGGCGAGGCAACCGAGCAGGATCGTCAGGCTGCGGAAAAACAGGATCTGCCAGACCGGGATGCTGACCACGAGGATCTTGATGATCGCGTCATGGAAAGTGAACGCCATATAGGCGACGGTCGTGAGCAGAATGCCCAGGTTGATGGAGTTTTTCACGGGGACGGACGGTCAATAGTCAGTTTCGCCAAATGGTGGAGCTTTGTTTCACCGCGTCAGAAAACGTGCGAACGTGCATGTTGCCTGCACGATTGTAAGTTTTTATGCATGTTTTCAGTATTTCAGACATTAACCCGGCAGGCACATGCAGGATTTTCTGTTGCGAGAGCGTCAAGGCGTGATTTCCGAGCGGCTGCGGTTGAAAGGCCGTGTGCTGGCGGCGGAACTTGCGCTCGAATTCGGCATCTCCGAGGATACGGTGCGGCGCGACCTGCGTGAAATGGCGGCGGCGGGCCTTTGCGAGAGAGTTTACGGCGGCGCATTGCCGGTTTCGCCGGCACACGGAAGCCTGACGCAGCGCATGGGGTTTGCGGCCGACCGCAAGCAGGCCTTGGCGCAGGCTGCGGCGAAGCAGATCGCTGCCGGTTCGTGCGTGTTTTTCGATGCCGGCAGCACCAATCTGGCGATCGCCAATGCCTTGCCCGCCGAACTCGAACTGACGGCCGCGACGAATGCGCCGGTGATTGCCGCAGCGCTCATCGACAAGCCTGCCGTCAACGTCATCCTGATCGGCGGCATGGTGGACCGGCAGACCGGCGGTGCGCTCGGCGCCAAGGCTTTGCGGGATATGGAGCAGATTTCGCCGGATCTCTGCATCCTCGGCGCCTGCGGCATCGATCTCGAAGCCGGCATTACGGTGTTCGGCTTCGAGGACGCGGAGTTCAAGCGGTTTGCGGCATCGAGAAGCAAGAAGGTGCTGGCGGCCGTAACCTCGGAGAAATTCAGCACCGCTGCTCCCCACAGCATCCTGCCGGTTGCCCATTGCGAGTGCCTCGTCGTCGAGCACGATGCCGATCCCGCCATTCTTGCGGGGTATCGCGAGCGTGGATGCAGAACCGTCATCGCCGAAAAAACGAACTGAGCCGCCGTTGCAGAGTTAAGAAAAACGGGTGCTCCCAAGCCCGAAAACGAGGAAAGACCGAAAATGGACAGTCATGTGAATGCGCCGCCCGGAGTCCGCAGCGGTTTCATTACCAGAAGCAGGGCGGCGGTTTCCCTGCTCTTTCTCATGAACGGCTTCGTCGTCGGTTGCTGGGCGCCGAAGATCCCGGATTTTGCCGAGCGTCTCGGTCTGACCAAATTCGAACTCGGGCTGATGATCCTGGTCTTCGGCCTCGGCTCGCTGGTCATGATGCCGATTGCCGGCGCTCAGATCGCCAGACACGGCTCGCGTGTCGTCGTCCGGGCGACGGCGGTCGGCGTGCTGCCGCTGCTTCTGGCATTGACGCTCGCGCCGAACGTGATCACCGGGGCAATCGCTCTCTTCCTGTTCGGCGGTTTCATCGGCGCGATGGATGTGGCGATGAACGCCAATGCGGTGTCCGTCGAAAAATCCATGCGCCGCGCCATCATGTCCTCCTGCCATGCTTTCTGGAGCCTTGGCGGCCTGATCGGCTCGGGTCTTGGCGGCATCGTGATCGCCAAGCTCGGCATTACGGGCCATGCGCAGCTTGCGACGGTGCTGGCGGCAATCTTCCTTGCCGTGGCATGGCCGATGATCCTTGCGGATCCGCCGCATCCCGATGCCAAGAAGGAAAAGACGAAGCTGCCGATGGTGCCGCTGCCGTGGCTGCTCGGATTGATGGCGCTGTTCTCCATGGTGCCGGAAGGTGCCGTCCTGGATTGGGGCGCGCTTTATCTCCGGCAGGAAATGGATGCGTCGATCGCGCTTTCCGGTCTCGGTTTCGCAGCCTTTTCGGCGACCATGGCGATCATGCGCTTTGCCGGCGACCTGGTGCGCGACCGTCTCGGCGGCGTCAAGACGCTGCGCATCTGCACGCTGTTTGCCGTTGCCGGCATGCTGCTGGCGAGCCTCGCGCCGGATGCGGAGATTGCCATCCTGGGCTTTGCCCTTTGCGGCATCGGCATTTCCAATATGGTGCCTATCGCCTTCTCGGCGGCGGGCAATATTCCCGGCCTGAAGCCCGGCATCGGCATCTCGGTCGTCACGACCATGGGTTATTCCGGTATGCTGGTCGCGCCGTCCGTCATCGGCTTCGTCGCCGAGCATATCGGCTTTGCCGTCGTCTTCATGGCGCTGCCGGTGCTGCTGCTCTTCGTTCTCCTGTTCTCCAAGCTGGCCCATTATGCCGATGGTGTCTCCGGAGGCGGCCACTGAGCCGCCTCCAAACAAAAGTGATATAGTGGGCGGTTGACAAGAAAGCGGTCATGATCCACCTGAAAGGCACTGTTTTTAGGGGTGCAAGAACTCTTCATGTCTTCAGCCGCCGATTTTGATCCAAAACCGCGCCGTGCTTCCGTCGCCGTCGATGTCGGCGGCGTCATCGTCGGCGGAGGCGCGCCGATCGTCGTGCAATCCATGACGAATACGGATACGGCCGATATCGATTCGACCGTCGCGCAGGTCGCCGCCCTTCACCGGGCGGGTTCGGAGCTGGTGCGCATCACCGTCGATCGCGACGAGAGTGCCGCCGCCGTGCCGAAGATCCGCGAGCGGCTGCTGCGGCTCGGCATGGACGTGCCGCTGATCGGCGACTTCCACTATATCGGCCACAAGCTGCTTGCCGATCATCCCGCCTGCGCCGAGGCGCTGGCGAAATACCGCATCAATCCCGGCAATGTCGGTTTCAAGGACAAGAAGGACAAGCAGTTCGCCGAGATCATCGAGATGGCGATCCGCTACGACAAGCCGGTGCGCATCGGCGTCAACTGGGGCTCGCTCGATCAGGATCTGCTGACGGCGCTGATGGACCAGAATGCCGAAGCCGGTTCGCCGCTTTCGGCAAGACAGGTGACGCGCGAGGCGATCGTGCAGTCGGCGCTGCTGTCGGCAGCCCTTGCCGAGGAAATCGGCCTGCCGCGCAACCGCATCATCCTTTCGGCCAAGGTCAGCCAGGTGCAGGATCTGATCGCCGTCAATTCCATGCTCGCCGAGCGCTCCAATCACGCGCTGCATCTCGGCCTCACCGAAGCCGGCATGGGCAGCAAGGGCATCGTCGCTTCGTCGGCGGCGATGGGCTTCGTGCTGCAGCACGGCATCGGCGATACGATCCGCGTGTCGCTGACGCCCGAGCCGAACGGCGACCGCACGCGCGAAGTCCAGGTGGCGCAGGAAATCCTGCAGGTCATGGGCTTCCGGCAGTTCGTGCCCGTCGTCGCCGCCTGTCCGGGCTGCGGGCGCACGACCTCGACCGTGTTCCAGGAGCTGGCCCAGAACATCCAGAACGACATCCGCAAGAACATGCCGGTCTGGCGCGAGAAATATCCCGGCGTCGAGGCGCTGAACGTCGCCGTCATGGGCTGCATCGTCAACGGGCCGGGCGAAAGCAAGCATGCCGATATCGGCATTTCGCTTCCCGGCACCGGCGAGACGCCGGCCGCGCCGGTCTTCATCGACGGCAAGAAAGCGCTGACGCTGCGCGGCCCCAATATCGCCGCCGATTTCGAGGCGCTTGTCATCGATTATATCGAGAAGCGTTTCGGCCAGCGAACGGCAGCGGAATGAAGGCCCGGGCGTTCGAATGAGCCGGTACTGGTCTGATATCGTCAGCAAGCTTCGGCCTTATGTCGCGGGCGAGCAGCCGCGTATTCCCGGCCTGGTCAAGCTCAATACCAATGAGAATCCCTACGGGCCGTCCCCAAGGGCGATCGAGGCGATCAGGCAAGTGACGGACGATCGTCTGCGGCTCTATCCCGATCCCGCCGCCACGGAATTGCGGGAGGCGATCGCATCTCGTTTCGACCTGACGGCGGAAGAAGTTTTCGTCGGCAACGGTTCCGACGAGGTTCTCGCTCACACCTTCCAGGCGCTGCTGAAACACGATCTGCCGCTTCTCCATCCCGATGTGACCTACAGCTTCTATCCGACATATAGCCTGCTATATGGTGTCGAGGCGATCGAGATACCGCTCGACGATCAGTTCCGGATTCGGCTTGCGGATTACGACAGGCCGTGCGGCGCGATCATCATCCCCAATCCGAATGCGCCGACGGGTGTCGGCCTGCCGCTGGCCGGGATCGAGGCGCTTGTTGCTGCCCATCCGGATGCGGTCGTCGTGATAGACGAGGCCTATGTCGATTTCGGCGGCGAAAGCGCCGTGCCGCTCATTTCTCGATATCCCAACCTTCTGGTCATCCAGACCTTGTCGAAATCCCGTTCGTTCGCAGGTCTGCGCGTCGGCTTCGCGCTGGGGCACCGGGACCTGATCGAGGCGCTGGTGCGCGTCAAGGACAGCTTCAATTCCTATCCGCTCGACCGCTTGGCCCAGGTCGCGGCAACGGCGGCGATCAAGGACGAGGCATGGTTCGAGACATGCCGGCGGAAAGTCATCGCCACTCGGGAAAGTCTCGTGCGGGAGCTTGAGGCGCTGGATTTCGAGGTGCTGCCTTCGCAGGCGAATTTCGTTTTCGCAAGGCATGAAAACCGGCCGGGCGCAGCCCTTCTGGCCGGGCTGCGGGAGCGTGGGGTTCTCGTCCGGCGTTTCGCCGAGCCGCGCATTTCGGAGTTCCTGCGCATCAGCATAGGGACGGACGAGGAATGCGCGCGGCTGGTCGCCGCTCTCAAGGAAATACTGGCGACTTGATCCGCAGGCTCAGCTCTTCCGGTCGGCAATGAAATGCGCTGCGGCCGTGAGGATCGAGGCGCGGGCGCCGTAGGGGGCGAGCAGATCTTCGGCATCGCGGACGTGCTGGCGCAGTTCGGTTTCAGCCCATTCCATGCCGTGGAGCGCCACCAGCGTTCCCTTGCCACGGGCCGCATCCTTGCCGGTCGCCTTGCCCATGGTCGCCGCATCCGAGGTCAGGTCGAGAATGTCGTCGGCGAGCTGGAAGGCAAGACCGATCTTTTCGCCGAAGGCGCGCAGGCGGCGGCGATCTTCGGGCGGGCTACCGGCGATAATGGCGCCGGCCTCGCAGGCGAAGCGGATCAGCGCGCCGGTTTTCATCGCCTGCAGGCGGATGATGCCGGCCTCGTCGGGGGCCTGTCTTTCGGCGGCGAGATCGAGCGCCTGGCCGCCGGCCATGCCGCCGAGACCGGCTGCGCGGGCAAGCGCCAGCACCAGCGCTGCTTTGCTCGTATCGGGAAGGGCGGTCTCCGGCGCGGCGACGATGTCGAAGGCGTAGGTCAGCAGGCTGTCGCCGGCGAGGATCGCGGTGGCTTCGTCGAACTTGACGTGGACCGTCGGCTTGCCGCGGCGCAGGTCGTCATCGTCCATGGCCGGCAGATCGTCATGCACGAGGGAATAGCAGTGAACGCATTCGAGTGCGGCGCCGACCCGAAGTGCTGCCTGCTCATCGCCGCCGAGAAGGGCGGCGCTTTCGGAAACGAGGAATGGGCGCAGCCGCTTGCCGCCGTTCAGAACGGCATAATGCATGGCGCTGCGCAAGGTCTCGGGCCTGGCGATTTCATCGGAAAGAGGACTCGGTGAAAGCAGCGTGTCGAGCAGCGCCTCGATTTCGCGGGCGTTGTTCCTAAGCCTCGTCTCGAAAGTGTCCCGGTTCGCGTCCATGGGCGCTGTTTGGCATGGGGCACCGGGGCTTGCAACGGAATTGTCGATGACTGCAGCAAGATTTCCCTTGTGCTCTGGCATAAGCGCCTCACAGGCGCTATGAGAACGACAGGGAGCGAAATGGGCTTGGGACATTGGATATAGCGCCGGAGAGAGAGGATATCGCCGACATGCCGGCCCGTCGGCGATGGTTCGAAAATCGGCCTGTGCTGAAGCGTATCGTTCTTGGCTTGCTGGCCGTTCTGATCCTTCCCTACGTGCTGATCTTCCTTTACCTGCTGCCCTTCATCCATCCCGTTTCGACGCTGATGCTGCGCGATCTCGTGCTGCTGCGCGGCTATGACCGCAGATGGGTATCGCTGGACGAGGTCGCCCCGGTCCTGGTGCAATCGGTGATGATGTCCGAAGACGGTCAATATTGCTTCCACGGCGGCGTCGACTGGGCCGAAATGCGCATGCTGGTCGAAGATACGCTGAAAGGTCAGGCGACGCGCGGCGGCAGCACGATCCCGATGCAGACGGCGAAGAACCTCTTCCTCTGGAACAGCCGCTCCTTCGTGCGCAAGGCGATGGAGCTTCCGCTCGCCGTCACCACGGATTTCGTCCTGTCGAAACGGCGGCTGATGGAAATCTATCTCAATATCGCAGAATGGGGTCCCGGCATTTACGGCATCGAGGCGGCGGCCCAGCATCATTTCAAGGTGCCGGCCTCGAAGCTGACACGACGCCAGGCATCGCTGCTTGCCGTTTCGCTGCCGAACCCGATCGACCGCAATGCCGGGAAACCGGGACGAGGCCTTCGCCGGCTTGCCGGCGTCATCGAGAGGCGTGCGCAGGGTTCGGGCGATTACATCAAGTGCATCTATGAATGAGATCATAAGTTGTCGTTGGTGACTGCGAGCGTCATCTGACATTCTTGGTTCTGCCATATGGGCGAATGCAGTCCAACCAGAGCCCCCGAGTCGCCCATGACCACGACCACGTTTTCTCCCGAACTTCTCCTCTATTCGAAGACGCATAATCAAAATCCGCCCGCCCATCTCGGCAGCCGCTATGGCAAGATCGGCGGTTTCCTGCCGGAAGCCGGCAACACCATCGTCTGCCACATCGAGAAGGGTTCGAGGACCCAGGCGGTGCTGATAGAGGCGCGCGAGACATATCTGGCGATGCCCGAGGCGCCGCAATTTCTCTTCACGCCGATCTCGAGCCTTCACATGACGCTTTTCGAAGGCGTCATCGAGACGAGGCGCCGGCAGGACTGCTGGCCTGTAGACCTCCCTCTCGAGACGCCGATCGAGGATATGACCGAACTCATGGCGGCGCGGCTCGAAGGCTTTTCGATGGCCGAGCCCTTCAAGGTCGCCGTCGTCGAAGCCCGGCCGTCGGGCCTGCTCGTCGACGGAGCGACGGAAAAGGACCGCAAAGTCATGCGGGCCTGGCGCGATGCGCTTGCCGATCTTCTCGGCTATCGCCAGCCCAACCATATGGATTACAAGTTCCACATCACCTTCGCCTATGTGATCGAGCGGCTGGAGGATGAAGCCTTGCCGCGATGGCAGGCAATGCTCGACGAAGTGGCCGAGGATATCCGCCGCAAGGCCCCCGTTTTCGAGCTTGCGCCGCCGGCATTCTGTGTGTTCGAGGACATGAACCATTTCCACGAACTGCTGATCTTCGATTTCGATGCCTGAACGGGAGAGGCCTATGGACAGACTGACGCTCTACATCGCCAACAAGAATTATTCTTCCTGGTCTTTCCGGCCGTGGATAGCGCTGACGGGCGCCGGCGTCGATTTCGAAGAAATCCTGATCCCCTTCGACGACGCGGCCGGCAATCCCAATATCAAGGCGATATCGCCGAGCGGCCGGGTGCCGGTCCTGCAGCATGGTGGTTTGAAGATCTGGGAATCGCTGGCGATCATCGAATATGCCGCCGAGCTTTATCCGGACGCCGGCTTTTGGCCGCGCGACCGTGCCGAACGGGCGCTCGCCCGCTCTGTTTCGATGGAAATGCTTTCGGGTTTCCGAGCCCTGCGCAATGCCTGCCCGATGAATATTCGCCGGCCGAAGGGCGCTATCGCATTGCCTGATGGCGTCGAGGCCGATGTCAGCCGTATCGAGGCGATCTGGCAAGACCTTCTGCAGAAATCCGGCGGCCCGTTTCTCTTTGGCGCGTTCAGCGGCGCGGATGCGATGTTTGCGCCGGTCGTCAACCGGTTCGACATCTATGAACTCGTCAGCCGGGAGGATACGTTCGCCTATATGGAGACGATGAAGGCGCATCCGGCCTGGCGGAAATGGGAAGAGGCGGCCCGCGCCGAGCCCTGGAGCGTGCCGGAAGACGAGGTCTGAGCCTCGAATCATCGGCCTCGCAAAAAATACGCATGGGGACTGGTCAAGGCCGCCCCATGCATGTATAAGCGCGCAAAATTTCCGAAATCGCGACATGTCCGTTTCGGCCGCCAGTCTGGCCGTGGGAATGTTTTGCCCGCAAGTGGAGTAAGAAAAATGGCTGTACCGAAGAGAAAAACGAGCCCGTCCAAGCGCGGCATGCGCCGTTCGGCTGATGCGCTGAAGGCTCCGACCTACGTCGAAGACAAGAACTCCGGCGAACTGCGCCGTCCGCACCATATCGATCTGAAGACCGGCATGTATCGCGGCCGTCAGGTTCTGACGCCGAAGGAAAGCGCATAATTTTCCGATACGGCTCGTCCGATCGAAAGTTTCAAAGGCCGGCGTCACGTCGGCCTTTTGCATTTCGGCGATATAATATTTGCAATGGCTTGAAGTGAGACAACGGTTTGCGGCAGTATTCTTTCTCCGCTAGGAGATTGCCGATGATAGCCGCCGTGCCTCTGATGATTATCCCGTTTATTCTTTACAATCTGGCGATGCTCGGCCTGATGGGCGGCGGCGGCATTGCGGCGCTGCATAATGACATCATCGTGCTGTCGATGCTCTCGGGCGCGATCTGGAGCATGGCGCTCGGCGATCTCTTCATCGTCGTCGCCCTTATCGTGCTGTTCTTCGAAATCCTGAGAGCGACCAGGCCCGGTTCCGGCAACCTGATGAACCACATCTTGTCGATGCTGGTGTTCATCGCCTTCCTGGTCGAGTTTCTGCTCGTCCAGGATGCTGCGACGCAGGTTTTCTTCATCTTGATGACGATCGCTCTGATCGATGTGATCGGTGGTTTTGCCGTCTCGATCCGAAGCGCCGGGCGGGATGTCTCTATCGGATTATAGGTTATCGAGCTTGTTCTGAAGGGCGCGGAGCTGTTCTTTCAGCTCGTCGATATCCTTGGCCTCAGCCTTGCGGCTTTCCTTGGCGGGCGGCGTCATGAAGGGCGAGAACATCTGCATCGCCTGCTGAAACAGCTCGGTGTTGCGGCGAACCTGGTCTTCCACCATCTGCATCGGCAATTGCAGGTTCTTGCCGAGCGGCGTCTCGCCGAAAGCGCGGTTCACCTGCTCGCGCATCTGGGACTGCTGCTCGGTAAAGGCGCGCATCGAATGCTCGAGGAAGCTCGGCACGACCATCTGCATCTGATCGCCGTAATAGGTGATGAGCTGGCGCAGGAAGGAGATCGGAAGCAGCGTGTTGCCGGTCTTCGATTCCTGTTCGAAGATGATCTGGGTCAGCACGGAATGCGTGATATCATCTCCGCTTTTTGCATCCTGGACGATAAAATCTTCGCCCTTCTTCACCATCTCCGCCAAATCTTCCAGCGTCACATAGGTGCTGGTGCCTGTGTTATACAGGCGGCGATTGGCGTATTTCTTGATAACGATCTGACCCTCATTCTTCGCCATATCAGTCTCCTGTACCCCGTCTGATTTATGGATGTTCCTCCACCTGAGACTGTAAACGCAAAAGAAGGCCGGTGACAATCTCTTTGTGCGTTGCGGCAAACCTTTAACAGAGCAGATGAATCGGCTTTGACGGTGTGCCGCTGAAAAATGGCGGCAGGCGGTCTTCGCGTTTGACTTGCGCTCAAAGCTTTGCCAGTTTCCACTTATGTAAGTGGGACGAAAAAAACGAGGAGCCTCCCCATGAGCAATTCATCCATCGTCATCGCCAGCGCAGGTCGGACAGCCGTCGGCTCGTTCAACGGCGCATTCGCAACGGTCCCCGCGCACGAACTCGGCGCGGCCGTGATCAAGGGTGCGCTCGCGCGCGCCGGCGTCGATGCCGGCGAAGTGGATGAAGTGATCCTCGGCCAGGTGCTCGCCGCCGGCGAGGGCCAGAACCCGGCCCGCCAGGCCGCGATCAAAGCCGGCATTCCGAAGGAAGCGACCGCCTGGGGTGTCAACCAGCTCTGCGGCTCCGGCCTTCGCGCCGTCGCGCTCGGCATGCAGCAGATCGCCACCGGTGACGCCAAGATCATCGTTGCCGGCGGCCAGGAATCCATGTCGATGGCGCCGCATGCCGCGCACCTGCGCAGCGGCACGAAGATGGGCGACATGAAGATGGTCGACACGATGATCAAGGACGGCCTGACCGACGCCTTCCATGGCTATCACATGGGCATCACCGCCGAGAATGTCGCGCGGCAGTGGCAGCTTTCGCGTGACGAGCAGGATCAGTTTGCCGTCGCTTCGCAGAACAAGGCTGAAGCCGCGCAGAAGGCCGGCCGCTTCACCGACGAGATCATCCCCTACGTCATCCAGACGCGTAAGGGCGACGTGACCGTCGACGCCGACGAATATATCCGTCACGGCGCCACGCTGGAAGCGATGGGCAAGCTGCGCCCGGCCTTCGACAAGGAGGGCACGGTCACGGCCGCGAATGCCTCCGGCCTCAATGACGGCGCTGCCGCCGCCGTGCTGATGAGCGAAGCGGAAGCGGTCCGGCGCGGCATCCAGCCGCTCGCCCGCATCGTTTCCTGGGCAACGGCGGGCGTCGATCCTTCGATCATGGGCACCGGCCCGATCCCGGCGTCGCGCAAGGCGCTCGAAAAGGCAGGCTGGTCGGTCGGCGATCTTGATCTCGTCGAAGCCAACGAAGCTTTTGCGGCGCAGGCCTGCGCCGTCACCAAGGATCTCGGCTGGGATCCTTCGATCGTCAACGTCAACGGCGGGGCGATCGCGATCGGCCATCCGATCGGCGCCTCCGGCGCGCGCGTTCTCAACACGCTGCTGTTCGAAATGAAGCGCCGCGGCGCGAAGAAGGGCCTCGCCACGCTTTGCATCGGCGGCGGCATGGGTGTCGCCATGTGCTTTGAGGCGCTTTAAACAGCATACTATCCGTCATTGATTGAAAAGCCCGCCGTGAGGCGGGCAAAAAACAAAGAAGGGGAGTGGAACATGAGCAGAGTGGCTCTGGTCACTGGTGGTACACGCGGCATCGGCGCGGCGATTTCCGTAGCGCTGAAAAATGCCGGATACAGGGTTGCGGCCAACTACGCCGGCAACGACGAGAAGGCCAACGCCTTCCATGAGGCCACTGGCGTTCCGGTGTTCAAATGGGACGTTTCGGACTACGCCGCCTGCGGCGAGGGAATAGCCAGGATCGAAAGCGAGATCGGGCCGGTCGAAATCCTCGTCAACAATGCCGGCATCACCCGTGACGCGATGTTCCACAAGATGACGCCGCAGCAGTGGCATGAGGTGATCAACACCAACCTCACTGGCCTGTTCAACATGACGCATCAGGTCTGGACGGGCATGCGCGACCGCAGCTTCGGCCGTATCGTCAATATCTCGTCGATCAACGGCCAGAAGGGCCAGATGGGACAGGCGAATTATTCGGCCGCCAAGGCCGGCGATCTCGGCTTCACCAAGGCGCTCGCCCAGGAAGGGGCGGCGAAGAATATCACCGTCAACGCCATCTGCCCCGGTTATATCGGAACCGAGATGGTGCTTGCCGTGCCGGAGAAGGTGCTGAACGAACGCATCATTCCGCAGATCCCGGTCGGCCGCCTCGGCGAGCCTGAAGAGATCGCGCGCTGCGTCACCTTCCTCGCCTCCGACGATGCCGGCTTCATCACCGGTTCGACGCTGACGGCCAATGGCGGGCAGTTCTTCGTTTAACGCAGCGAACGCTTATCGATTTGCAAAGGCGCGTTGCAGGACGCGCCTTTGCTTTTTGTTCGGGAGTCAGAGGCGGCTGCCGATGTTCCGGTCCCGCTGAACCCTAATCTTGACCGGCACTCGTTGCCGCGAGCGATCTCTGCTGCGAAGAGCTGAGATCGCGGCTGTCAGGAAAGCCGCGGCGATAAGGGCGGCCATGACGGAATTCAGGACAATCTGGTCCATGGAAATATTCCTTTCAGTGCGTCGGGCGATGGTGCCTGCCCTGCGCTCATGAAGGAAATATGCGCCTGGCTAGCGGGCGCCGGTAGATTTGACTTTCGCGACCGATCGTCAACGTCATGTTGACGGACCCGCGGCAAAGAAAAACGGGCGCAGAAGCGCCCGTTGGGAGTCCGATATGCTTTCGCCGGTCAGTAGCGGCAGCGAGCCTCGTAGCGGCGGCCGTAGCGGTCGCGATAGATGCAGTAGCCGCGGCGTTCGACCGACTGGCCGATGAGAGCGCCGGTCAGGCCGCCGGCAACGGCGCCGACTGCGGCACCACCCCAGCTGTTGGTGACGGCGCCGCCGATGATAGCGCCGGTGCCGGCGCCGATCGCGGTGCCTTGCTCGGTCGCGGTGCAGGACGCCAGAGCGCCGACGAGCGCGCCAATAAGAACGATCTTCTTCATCATGTCGTAACTCCCCAGGTTAGGTGGGCCTTAGATGCGGCCCATTAGTACAAGGATAATGATAATCACGAGAACTAGCCCCAAACCGCCAGAAGGTCCATAGCCCCAGCCACGGCTGTAACCCCAATTCGGCAAGGCTCCGATCAGGAGCAGAATGAGGATAATGAGAAGTATTGTGCCAAGCATGGGTGTGTTTCCTTCATTTCATCCGCAATCTGATGGACCAGAAACCCGTATTGGCGATTTTTGTTCCCGGTTAGGCCAGGAAATGTGACGCCGCCCGATTTGCGTCATATCGAAACCTGTTCGCATGGTTAAAAAGTCATTTAAATACAATATGTTGCGGTGAACAAAGCGAGAAGATCCCGATGTCGCCGATTCGTCAGCGATTCGTTCCGTTTTTGATCGGCGCGCAGGCTTCGGCGAATTCGATTTAACGCCTTATGAATCCGGCTCTTGAAAGATTAATGGCGATGCGATGATGCGGGGCAAGAAGATCCGCCGGCGATCCGCATCTAGCGCTCCAGCCAGACTCGACCACCAGATATGGCCGTGAACGAAAGGCGAAAACGAGACGGTCGGCGATTCGTCGCCGATTCGTTCCGGCTTTGATCGAGAGGTTAATTTCGGGCGCAATTTTCGATTGCCGATGCCCGGTCGGAATCGTCGATCGTGATGGTGAAAATGCGAACGAGCAAGAATCCCAAGATTCAGCATCTAGTGGGAAAAAGTGATTCAAAATCAATAGTTAGCCGTGAACAAAAGCTGAATCAGCCGGAGTCAGCGATTCGTCGCTGATTCGTTCTCAAGCTGTTCCGAATCGGAAATTCCGGCGTTCCGAACGACTCGCAAAGGTCGTAATTCCGTTAGCAATTTGAAATCTTCCCTTGCGTTTGCGGCGGCGGCTGTCCATGTGTTCTGTGCTTCCATCCGGAGGCCGAAATTTTCCTGGGGCCGCCCGCCTCGTTTGCATGGACCGATGACTCTGACTTCGCAGCCGATGATTCTGAGCGGGCGCGGTGTGACCGCCGTGCTCGGGCCGACCAATACCGGCAAGACCCATTATGCCATCGAGCGCATGGTTGCGCACGGAACCGGCGTGATCGGCCTGCCGCTCAGGCTGTTGGCGCGCGAGGTCTATACGCGGGTGGTGGAGAAGGTCGGCGTGCAGAACGTGGCGCTGGTCACCGGCGAGGAAAAAATTTCGCCGCCCAATGCGCGCTTTTCCGTCTGCACGGTCGAAGCGATGCCGCGGGAGACCAAGGCCGCCTTCGTCGCGATCGACGAGGTGCAGCTCGCCGGCGATCTCGAGCGCGGCCATATCTTCACAGACCGCATCCTGCATCTTCGCGGCCGTGATGAAACGCTGCTGCTGGGTGCTGCGACAATGCGGCCGATCCTGCAGCATATCCTGCCCGGCATCACGATCGTCGAGCGGCCGCGGCTTTCCCATCTCCTTTACGCCGGGCAGAAGAAGATCACCCGGCTGCCGCAGCGCTCGGCCATCGTCGCCTTTTCCGCCGACGAGGTCTATGCCATCGCCGAGCTCATCCGCCGGCAGCGCGGCGGGGCTGCCGTCGTGCTGGGGGCGCTCAGCCCGCGCACCCGAAATGCGCAGGTCGCGCTCTACCAGGCGGGCGACGTCGAATATCTGGTGGCGACCGATGCGATCGGCATGGGCCTCAATCTCGACGTCGATCACGTCGCTTTCGCCCAGGACCGGAAATTCGACGGCTACCAGTTCCGCAATCTCAATCCGGCCGAACTCGGCCAGATCGCCGGCCGCGCCGGGCGGCATGTGCGGGACGGCACCTTCGGCGTCACCGGACAGGTCTCGCCCTTCGACGAGGAGCTGGTGCAGCGGATCGAGGGACATGAATTCGACAACGTCAAGGTTCTGCAGTGGCGCACGACGGAGATGGACTTCTCCTCGATCCAGTCGTTGCGCGCCAGCCTGGAGGCCGGGCCGCGCGTGCCGGGACTGACGCGGGCGCTGCCGGCGGTCGACCAGCAGGCGCTGGAACAGCTTTCGCGCTATCCCGAGGTGATCGACCTCGCCGACAGGCCGGCCCGCGTCGAAAAACTCTGGGAGGCTTGCGCGCTGCCCGACTACCGGCGTATCACTCCGGCACAACATGCCGATCTTATT
Organism: Rhizobium sp. BR 249; assembly: GCF_047445895.1. Classification (NCBI taxonomy): domain Bacteria; kingdom Pseudomonadati; phylum Pseudomonadota; class Alphaproteobacteria; order Hyphomicrobiales; family Rhizobiaceae; genus Rhizobium; species Rhizobium sp. BR 249. Next base: position 121,999 of record NZ_JARWKX010000010.1, read on the forward strand.
TCGACCCTCTTTTCCGATCTCGTGCGCTATGGCACGGTGAACGAGCAGTTTCTTGCGGAGCAGGTTCATCGCTCGGATCGAACTGATGGGGAAATTGACACGCTTTCGGCGCGAATCGCGCAGATAAGAACCTGGACCTATGTCTCGAATCGGCCCGGCTGGCTGGCCGATCCGACACATTGGCAGGAAAAGACGCGGGAAATCGAAGATCGATTGTCCGATGCGTTACATGAAAGGTTGACGAAACGCTTTGTTGATCGCAGGACATCTGTGCTCATGAAGCGCCTGAGAGAGAATGCGATGCTGGAAGCTGAAATCAGTGTGAATGGCGATGTCTTCGTTGAAGGACATCATGTAGGGCAGTTGAGCGGATTCCGCTTCACGCCGGTGGCGGGAACGGATGGACCGGATGCCAAGGCGGTTCAGGCTGCGTCGCAGAAGGCGCTCGCGCTCGAGTTCGAAGCCCGCGCGGCCCGGCTGCATGCCGCTGGCAACAGCGATCTGGCGATCGGCTCGGATGGATTGATCCGCTGGGTCGGCGATCCCGTGGCGCGGCTTTCCGGCAGCGATCACGTCATGCGCCCGCGGGTGATTCTGCTCGCCGACGAGCAGTTGACGGGCAATGCCCGCGATCACGTTGCGGCCCGCATCGAGCGCTTCGTCAATCATCACATCAGCACGGTGCTGAAGCCGCTGGACGATCTGTCCCGCGCCGAAGACCTGCAGGGTCTTGCCAAGGGGCTTGCCTTCCAGCTCGTCGAGAATCTCGGCGTGCTCTTCCGTCGCGACGTGACTGAAGAGGTGAAGTCGCTGGACCAGGAGGCGCGCGCCTCGATGCGCCGTTACGGCGTGCGGTTCGGCGCTTACCACATCTTCGTCCCGGCGCTGCTGAAGCCGGCCCCGGCCGAGCTCATCACGCTTCTCTGGGCTCTGAAGAACGATGGTCTCGACAAACCCGGCTACGGCGATCTCATCCCCGTGCTCGCGGCCGGCCGCACCTCCGTCGTCACCGATCCAAGCTTCGAGCGAATGTTCTACAAGCTCGCCGGCTTCCGCTTCCTCGGCAAGCGCGCCGTGCGCATCGATATTCTCGAACGGCTGGCAGACATCATCCGTCCGCTGCTGCAATGGAAGCCCGGCCAGAACAACCGTCCGGAGGGCGCCTATGACGGCCGCCGCTTCACGACAACGACGGCGATGCTGTCGATCCTCGGCGCGACGCTGGAGGACATGGAGGAAATCCTCAAGGGCCTCGGCTATCGCGCCGATGCGGTGAAGGCGGAAGAGGCGTCGGCCCATCTTGCGACACAGGATGCGGCTTCTGCGCCTGCCGCCGCTGACGCGCCTGCGGAAGAGACGGCCGAAAAGGCCGATCACGACGATGCTGACGGGGCGACCGACGAGACCGCTGCCGAGGCGGTTTCGGCAGCTGCCGAGGCGACTGCCGCGGAAGCCGTTGAGAGCACGGCGCCGGAAGCGGCCGAAACAGATGCTCCGGCGGAGGCTTCTGCTTCCGCGGACGCCGCATCCGCTTCTGGAGAAGCCGGCGAGCCGGCCGAACCGAAACCGGTTCTTCTGTGGCGTCTCGGTGGCCGCAACGACAACCAGCGCCAGGCGCGCGGCGGGCATGGCGAACGCCGTGGCGGTCATGGCCAGGAGCGCGGCCAGAACCAGGAACGCGGCGACCGCAATCGCCGCCCGGGCGGTGGTGAAGGCAATCGCGGCGGTGACGGCCGGGACAACAACCGCCCCAACCGTGGCAAGGACGGCGACGGCCGCGACGGCGGCAGGCCGCAGCAGGCAAGGGGCGACCGCAACAACCAATCGCGGGGCGACCAGCCGCGCGGCGACCGGCAGGACCGTGGCGACCGCAAGGATCGCGGCGAGCGCAACGACCGCAATAACAATCGCGGCTCGCAGCCGCTGCGCTTCGAGGCCAAGCCGCCGCGCAAGGAGAAGCCGATCGATCCGGATTCGCCTTTCGCCAAGCTCGCTGCCCTCAAGGAGCAGATGAAGAAGTAGTCATGAGCGGGGAGACACAGCCGACAAGCGGTTCGCGCCAGCGCATCGACAAATGGCTGTTCTTCACGCGCATGGTGAAGTCGCGCTCGCTGGCGCAAAGTCATGTGCAGTCGGGCCATGTCCGCATCAACGGCGAGCGCTGCAGCCAGCCGAGCCAGATGGTCAAGCCGGGCGACCGCGTCGAGCTGACGCTCGATCGGCGCGATGTTATTCTCGTCGTGCGTCTTGCCGGCGAGCGGCGAGGGCCTTACGAGGAGGCGCGGCTGCTCTATGAAGACCTGTCGCCGCCGCCGGGTGAGGCAAAACGCCTCACCCCCTATGAGCAGGCGATCAGGGCGACCGGCAGCGGCCGTCCGACCAAAAAGGAAAGACGCGCAATCGATAGACTGATGTCGGACGAGGATTAGAAAACTCTGCCTGCGGCGGCGGCTTTTGCAGATCGTTTATCCTTGAAATTAGGCGCCAAAGCCGATACGTGACTGACAACCCGCCGGACGCGTACTTGCCTCTCAAGCCTGCCTACGCTGTTCCTCCGGCACGGGGATAGGCGCGACGTTCCAGGTTGGCCGGCCCCATCTGCATGGAAATCCTGGAGTTCTTCATGACCTATGTCGTGACCGACAATTGCATCAAGTGCAAATACACCGATTGCGTGGAAGTCTGCCCCGTCGACTGCTTCTATGAAGGCGAGAATTTCCTCGTCATCCATCCGGATGAATGCATCGATTGCGGCGTCTGCGAGCCTGAATGTCCCGCCGAGGCGATCAAGCCGGATACCGAGCCCGGTCTCGACAAGTGGCTGAAGATCAACACGGAATATGCCAGCATCTGGCCGAATATCACGGTCAAGAAGGATCCTTTGCCCGAGGCCAAGGAAATGGATGGCGAGACCGGAAAGTTCGAGAAGTATTTCTCTGAGAAGCCGGGTTCCGGCGATTGAAACAGCCGCCGCATTCGGCGCCCGAATTCGGGCGTCCATGCGGTGAAACGTTTTAAATCCTGCGCGCGGCATATGGGTGACTTGTGTTGCCCGCATGACTCAAGCGAAGCAAATTATTGATTTCCTCATATTTTTATGATAGGTTTCGTGCACTGTTCCATTTGTGGCATGACGCATGCCCAAAACCATCACGAAAGCAAAACAAATCCGTCCCACGGTTTCCGTGACATATCAACGCCTTGAGCGTCGCATCCCAAGATCGCGCGCAAGACATATTTGCTTTTGCCTGATGGGACCAGAGTGAAGTCACCCGACGGATCTACCCGTCTCATCCGGGCCTGACTGACCCGGCTCCGGCCGCCGCCGGAAGCGTAACAGGGAGTTTTTGAATAGAATGACGACTCAGCAGAAAAAGCCTTCTACAGCACGCCACGGCTTCAAGACCGGTGAATCGATCGTCTACCCCGCTCATGGCGTCGGTACCATCACCGCTATCGAAGAGCAAGAAGTCGCCGGCATGAAGCTCGAACTTTTCGTTATCGATTTCGAGAAGGACAAGATGCGCCTGAAGGTGCCGGTCGCAAAGGCCATGAGCATCGGCATGCGCAAGCTTTCGGAAACGGATTTCGTCGAGCGTGCTTTGAAGGTCGTGCAGGGCAAGGCGCGCGTCAAGCGTACCATGTGGTCCCGCCGCGCCCAGGAATATGATGCCAAGATCAATTCCGGCGACCTGATTTCCATCGCTGAGGTCGTGCGCGATCTCTATCGTGCCGAAAACCAGCCCGAGCAGTCCTATTCCGAGCGCCAGCTCTATGAGGCTGCGCTCGACCGCATGGCGCGCGAAATCGCCGCCGTCAACAAGATGTCGGAAACCGAAGCCGTCCGCCTCGTGGAGACCAATCTCAACAAGGGGCCGAAGCGCGGCAAGGCAATCGAAGAAGACGAGCAGGACGAAGCCGCATAAGGCGCTCCTGCTGCTCCTTCAAAAACCCGGCCTTCGAGCCGGGTTTTTTATTGGAACCTTTTCCTGGCTGCCGCGTTAACACACGTAATTGCGGACTGCTCGCCGAGGCAATGGCCTGGACGAGCGAACCGTTTTTCCGTCAATGTTCGATGAGGAGCGGATCATGCCTTTTCAGTTGTGCCCATCCGGCAACGTGAAGAAACAGGTCCAGCCCAGCCGTCTTACCGGCACATGATGAGACATAGGGCCTCCCCCTGAAAAGTCCAGGGGCGAGGTTTTTATGCATTCAGAACTCAATTCGGTCCGGACAGCGATGTTCCGGAATGTGCGTTTTATTGTTCATTTAGGGCGAGAGGCCTGTTTCAGGAGATCGAAATGAAGAACATGTCTGCAGATCGGCGCATGATCAAAATCGCGATGGCCGCCCCCTATCTCGCCCGTCAGGAAGAGCACGATCTTGCCACCCGCTGGAAGGATCACGACGACCGGGGCGCACGTAACCAGATCGCCATGGCCCATATGCGCCTCGTCATCTCCATGGCCGGCAAGTTCCGCAATTTCGGCCTGCCGATGAGCGATCTCGTGCAGGAGGGCTATGTCGGCCTGCTGGAGGCCGCTGCCCGTTTCGAGCCGGAGCGCGACGTGCGCTTTTCGACCTATGCAAGCTGGTGGATCAGGGCGTCGATCCAGGACTACATCCTGCGCAACTGGTCGATCGTGCGCGGCGGCACGAGTTCGGCGCAGAAGGCGCTGTTCTTCAATCTGCGCCGTCTGCGCGCCAAGCTTGCCAAGGGCGATACACAGCTGACGCTGCAATCCATCCATCAGGAAATCGCCGCGGCGCTGGGCGTCAGCCTCGCCGACGTGCAGACCATGGATGCCAGGCTTTCCGGCAACGACGCGTCGCTGCAGGCGCCTTCCGTCTCCGGCGATGCCGAGAGTGCGGAGAAGATGGATTTCCTCGTCAGCGACGATCCCCTGCCGGACGAGCAGGTTTCCAACATGATCGACGGCGAGCGCCGCCGCGTCTGGCTGGCCTCGGCGCTGAAACATCTCAACGAACGCGAGATGAAGATCATCAGCGCGCGGCGGCTGGCGGAAGACGGCGCCACGCTCGAAGAACTCGGCGCCGATCTCGGCATTTCCAAGGAACGCGTGCGCCAGATCGAAAGCCGGGCGATGGAGAAGCTTCGCAGCGCACTCGTCAGCGCCGACCCGCACATGGCGGCCTACGCCTAACCCTTTTCATTCCAGCAGCACCGACTGGCCCGGCGCAAGCCGGGCTTTTTTTATTCGGCAATGATCTTGACGCGGTCGCCAGGCGAAACGGCCGCACCCGTCGGCAGGGCGTTGATGAGCTTGAAGAGATCGAGCTTGCGGTCGGTGCCCATCATGCGGGCGGCGAGCGTCGAGATGTTCTCGCCCGGCCGAACGGTGACGACGCGGATGCGCAGCGGCTTAAGCGAGGCCGTCTCCGCCGGTGTCATGCGCCTGAAGCTCGCGCGCAGGACGTTGGCGGTCGGTTCGAGGGCATCGCTGCCTTTCGGGACGGCGGTCAGGAAACGGAAGATCTGCGAATTGTTGCGGATGACGGTCACGTCGAAATCCCAGCGATCGGCGCTGGCGCGTGCGGTGGCTGCTTCCATGCCGTTGATGGTGACCGGCTGGATGGTCGACGGATCGAGGCCGGTCACCCAGCCGCTGGAGATATAGTTGGTGAGACTCTGATTCTGGTTGTCGGCAACGCCGTCGAAGCGGACGGCGATATCGTTCGGGCCGGTGGCCATGACCGCTTCGACCTTATTGTCGATCTTGAAGTCCGGCGGCACGTCGAAGCGGATGCCGAGACCGCCATGCAGGAAGGTCTGGCCGCGCACATAGCCTTCTTCCGGGCTGTCGCCATAGAGCAGGCCGTCTATGCCGTCGAGATAATAGTCGCGGCCCTTGTCGCCGACAGAGCCTTCCTGGCCGAAAGCGCGGGCGTGGGTGCGGGCAAGCTCGATGCGCTGGGCGGAATTCGGATGGCTCGACAGAAAGTCGAGGCTCTGGTCGGCCTCGGGATCGACCGACATGAAGCGGCTGTAGGCCGCCATGGAATCGAGGAAGCGGGCGGCGGCATAGGGATCGTAGCCGGCTTCGCCGAGCATGCGCACGCCGATGACATCGGCCTGAAGCTCCTGCTGGCGGGAGAAGGCGGCGAGCCTGAGCTTGCCGCGGGCAAGCGCCTGTTTGCCGGCGATATCGCTGGAAAGAACCTCGGCGACGACGCGGCTGGCAATGACCTCGGCTTCTTCGCGCTTCTGCCGCTCGATGCCGTGGTTCGCCGTCACGTGGCCCATCTCGTGCGACAGGACGGCGGCGACCTCGGAGGCGTCGTTGGCAAGGGCGAGCAGGCCGCGGGTGACGTAGAGATAGCCGCCGGGCAGCGCAAAGGCGTTGATGGCAGGCGAATTCAGGATGGTGATGCGATAGGACTGGCTCGGATTTTCCGACACTGCCGTCAGGGCGCCGGCGATGCGGGCGACGAGGCGCTCGGTCTTGGCGTCCTTATATTCGCCGCCATAGCTTGCTACGATGCGCGGATGCTCGCGGGCGCCCATCGCCGCGCGCGGATCGTTCTTCTGCACTTCGTCGACGATCTGCGGATTGGAAGAGGGCGACACGCTCGGCTGATAGGATTGTTCGATCAGCGACTGACAACCGTTCAACGCCAATGCCATAGCCGAAAGCAGCATCAGGCTGCGCGCGAAGCGGCACGGCACGGAGATGGCATCACTGGAAAGCGCGGGCGATTTCCACGTCGTCAAGCAGTCCAGTCTGGTTCTCCGCGTCATGTCGCTGTTTTGCCGGTTTGCCGCATGTTCGGACCGGCCGTCGCAAGGGGAATTCAACAGGTGCGTACCCCTGATCTCGCACTGCACAAACGGCCGATACAAGTCATTGCTGTAGCTGATTTACGCATCGGTTGCATAGCGAGACTCTGTTTAAATGTCGCGGCGTTGCATTTTGGCAAGCCTCAGAGATTGAAGCTCTCCTTCGCTCGGATGAAATTATGGCGAAAGTTCCACCACACGCATGAGATTCGTCGGCGGCACAGAAAAAGAACGGGCCGATTGAAATAACCGGCCCGATCAGGGCAATTCAGCGGGAAATTTACAACTAACGATGCGTGATGTGCATACGAATGCCTGCTGATGAAGCATCCGGCGGGCGATTCGACTATTCCGCGGCTTCCGTCGTCGGCGTTTGCGCCATCGGTTTGCCGGCGCGAGGCAGTTGCACGGGCTTCAGCATGATTGCGGCCATAAGACCGAGAATGGCGATGGCGCAGGAGGTCATGAAGAGCGGTGAAAAGGCGGCGGCATAGAGATCGGCGACGGCCTGACGGCTTGCTTCGGGCAGGGCGGCCATCATCTTCGGTGTCAGCTGCTCGATATCGGCGACGCCCGGAATGGCCACTCCGACCTTGCCGAGCCCGGAAGCGATAATCGCGCCATAGATGGATATGGCGATCGACGCGCCTCCCATGCGCGACAGCGTCACGGCACCGGTCGCCGCGCCGACGTCGCGGGCGGGCGCGGTATTCTGCACGCCGATGACGGGAACCTGCTGCGCAAGGCCGATGCCGATGCCATGCAGCATCATGATCGCGCCGATGAAGGCGATCGGCGTTCCCGCGTGGACCTGCGACATCAATGCGAAGGCAATGGCGCTGCAGGTCAGGCTTGCGATGGCGAAGGGCTTGTAGCGGCCGGTCGTCGAGATGATGCGGCCGGCCGACAGCGATCCGCAGACGATGCCGCCGGTCAGAAGAATGAAGAGAAGCCCGGCGGCGGACGGCGAAAGGCCGGTCGTGGTCTGCAGGAAGAGGGCGAGATAGTTGACCATGCCGATGGCGATGGCGCCGCCCATGACCGATATCACCAGGAGCAGGCTGAAGGTCGAATTGCGAAACAGCTGCAGCGGAACGATCGGCTCCGGCGCGCGGCGCTCGACGAATACCCAGGCGATGGCTGAGACGACGCCGAAGGCGACGATGCCGATACTCTGCGGAGAAATCAACGAGCCGAACAATTCGCTGCTGTCGGTGGCAAGCACGATGCTGGTCGCCGTCAGCGCGAGCAGAAGTGCGCCGGCATAATCGATCCTGGGGCGGCGATGCGGCTTGCGGTAAGGCAGCATGAAGGCAAGGCCGGTGAGCACGATGAAGCCGATCGGCACGTTGACGAGGAAGATCGAGCGCCAGCCGAAGAGATCGCTCATCGTGCCGCCGAGCACTGGTCCGATGGCGCCCGACGCCATCAGCACGAGGCTGGAATAGCTCTGGTAGCGCGCCCGCTCCCGTGGCTCGAACAGGTCGGCGTTGACGGCGAAGATCGACACCATGATGCCGCCGCCGCCAAGGCCCTGCAGCACACGGGCGGCGATCAGCGTGTTCATCGACACCGCAAGGCCGCAGACCGTCGAGCCGACCGTGAAGATGGCGATCGCCGTCATCATCACATATTTGCGGCCGAAGAGATCGCCGAGCTTGCCGTAAACGGGCATGACGGCGCTGAGCGAAAGCAGATAGGCCGAACCGATCCAGCCGAAGCGCTCGAGATGGCCGAATTCGCCGACGATGGTCGGCAGCGCCGTGGAAACGATCTGATTGTCCAGCGTCGCCATGAACATGGCGGTCATCAGGAAGAAGAAGAGGATAAGCCGGCGACGAGGATCCGTCACAAGCGGCGCAGGCGCGAGTTGCATGTCCATGGGAGCGACATTCCGATTGATGTGTTTTTATGTGCTGTCAGCATATAACTGTCAATAGCACATGAATGACATCGGCATATTCAATTCTTCGTTCCGCTCTGTTATGGTCCTGTGATGAATGAAGCCATGACGAAGATCCTATCCAAAAGCCCGGCCGATCCGGACGGCGAAAACGTGCCGCGCATCGGCCGGAGCATGACGCGCATGCGGCTGATGACCGGGAGGCGGCTGATCGGGCGGCTGGCGATCCAGAGTGCTGCGCCAGGTCTCGAGCTTTCGCATCTCGATGTGCTCGATGCCGTGCGCAGGGCTCAGCCCGCCGGCGAGGTCACAGTCGGCATGATCGCGGAGATGCTGCGCATCGATCCGTCGCGGGCAAGCCGGGTGGTGGCCGAGATGGTTGCGCGCAACGTGCTGCGCCGCGAGGCCTCACAAGCCGATGCACGGCGGATCGTCGTCGTCATCACCAAGGCCGGCCAGGATTTGCTTGCCGAGATCGTGGCGCAGAAGCTTGCGTTCATCTCCGAGATCGTCTCCGACTGGCCGGAAGAGGATGTCGAACGTTTCGCAGCGCTTTTCGAGCGTTTCATCGGCGGTTACGAGGCGGTCTTCCTGTCGCGCGACAAGGATACGCCGGGCTGAAGAAACCCGCCGATCCCTAGGCCCCTTCCCCTCGACCCCCCGTTTGCGCTAAGGGCAATGCCCATGAGCCAATCCACCTTCACCATCCTGCTCGGCGGCGAACTCAGCCTGACGGAACGGCTGCGCCGCGCCATCGGCGGCAGCCGCTTCATTGCGGCCGACGGCGGCATGCGGCATGCGGCAGCCCTTGGTGTTACGCCGGAGCTCTGGGTCGGCGATTTCGATTCGACATCAGCCGACTTAGAGGGCGCATTCCCGGATGTGCCGAAACAGCCTTATCCGGCGGCGAAGGCGGCGACGGACGGCGAAATCGCGGTCTCCGAAGCGATCGCCCGGGGCGCGCGGCGTCTCATCCTGGCCGGTGCGCTCGGCGGCGAACGCTCCGACCACGCGCTTCAGCATCTCCTGTCTGCCGTCAGCCTGGCCGAAGAGGGTTTCGACGTGCTGCTGACCTCGGGTAGGGAAGAGGCAGTGCCGCTGCCTGCCGGCACGATCGAAATCGACCTTCCCAAGGGCAGCCTGTTTTCCGTGCCCGGCTTCAGCGAGCTGACAGGGCTTTCCATCGAGAATGCGCGTTATCCGCTGGCGGATTTCCACCTGCCTTTCGGCTCGTCGCGCACCATTTCCAACGTCGCGGAAGGCAAGGTTCGCTTTTCGCTCATCAGCGGTCGGGCGATCGTGCTTGCCCGGCCCTACGATCTTTCCGGAGTCTGATTTTTGGCCCCTCCCATTCTGAAACTCGACGGTATCTTCCTGAGCTTCGGCGGCGCGCCGCTGCTGGCGGGCGCTTCGCTGCAGGTCGAGCCCGGCGACAAGATCTGTCTCGTCGGGCGCAACGGCTCGGGAAAGTCGACGCTGTTGAAGATCGCCGCCGGCATGGTCGAGGCGCAGTCGGGTGAGGTCTTCCGCCATCCATCCTCGACGGTGCGTTATCTTGAACAGGCCCCCGATTTTGCCGGCTTCAGCACGGTTCAGGCCTATGCCGAGGCGGGCCTCGGGCCGGGCGACGATCCCTATCGCGTCACCTATCTTCTGTCCCATCTCGGCCTGACCGGCGAGGAAGATCCGAGCACCCTTTCCGGCGGTGAATCGCGCCGTGCGGCGCTTGCGCGGGTGCTCGCGCCGGAACCTGACATTCTCCTGCTCGACGAGCCGACCAACCATCTCGACCTTCCCACAATCGAATGGCTGGAAGGCGAGCTGCAGAAAACCCGCAGCGCTCTGGTGCTGATCTCGCACGACCGGCGTTTCCTCGAAAAGGTCTCGACGGCAACCGTCTGGCTCGACCGCGGCACGTCGCGCCGGCTCGACAGGGGTTTCGGGCATTTCGAAGCCTGGCGCGATCAGGTGCTGGAGGCCGAGGAGCTGGAGCAGCACAAGCTCGGCAAGGCGATCGAGCGCGAGGAACACTGGCTGCGCTACGGCGTCACGGCGCGGCGCAAGCGCAACATGCGCCGCCTCGGCGAGCTGCAGACGATGCGTTCGCAATATCGCGGCCACAAAGGCCCGCAGGGCACGGTGCAGGCGACGGTTTCGGATGCGCAGGAATCCGGCAAGCTGGTGATCGAGGCTGAGAAGATTACCAAGAGCTTCGGCGACCGGCCGATCGTCACGCCCTTCTCGATCCGCGTACATCGCGGCGATTGCATCGGCCTGGTCGGGCCGAACGGCGCCGGCAAGACGACGCTCCTGAAAATGCTGACGGGGCAGCTTTCTCCCGACAGCGGCACGGTGAAGCTCGGCACCAATCTGGAGATCGCCACCCTCGACCAGAAGCGCGAGGATCTCGATCCCGAGGATACGCTCGCCAACTATCTGACGGACGGGCGCGGTGAAAACCTGCTCGTCAACGGCGAGCAGCGCCATGTCACCGGCTATATGAAGGAATTCCTGTTCCAGCCGGAACAGGCGCGCACACCGATCAGGAGCCTTTCGGGCGGCGAGCGCGCCCGGCTGATGCTGGCGCGCATCCTCTCGCGTCCGGCAAACCTCCTGATCCTCGACGAACCCACAAACGATCTCGATATCGAGACGCTCGACCTGTTGCAGGAAATCGTCGCCGGTTTTCCCGGCACGGTCATCCTCGTCAGCCACGATCGCGACTTCCTCGACCGCACCGTGACCTCGACGATCGCCCCCGCCATGCCGGACGCGCCCGACGGCCGATGGATCGAATATGCCGGCGGCTACACGGATATGCTGGCGCAGCGCAAAGGCGCGCTCGAAGAGCGCAGGAAGGCCGAAAAGGCGGCGGAGAAGCCGAAGACCCAGGAGACGGCACCTTCGGGCGGAGGCTCGAAGGGCAAGCTGTCGTTCAAGCAGAAATTCGCGCTGGAAAATCTGCCGAAGGAGATGGCCAAGGCCGAAGCCGAGATCGCCAAGCGCGAACAGGTGATGGCCGATCCCAATCTCTTCACGCGCGATCCCTCAGCTTTCAACCGGCTTGCCAGCGAGATGGAGAAGCTGCGCGCCGGTCTGACCAAGATGGAAGAGGAGTGGCTGGAGCTCGAAATGCTGCGGGAAGAGCTGGAGGGCTGAGTTCTCCTTCGCGGCTCACTTTTCCTTGATTCGTCAGCCTGTCGTCGCCGGGCATAAGGTGCCGTCCGGCAGCCGGGGATATCGACGATCGCAATGGCGACAAGGAAAGTCACATGTCTCGCAAGCTTCGTTCCGGAATTTTTGCGGCACTTGCCGCAGGCGGCTTTGCCGCACTTGCCTTCTCGCAGGCGGCGCTGGCGCAGGATGCTGAGCGCGTTCGTGTTCGCGGCACCATCGAAAGCCTGAGCGGCGATACGCTCGTCGTCAAGACGCGCGAAGGCGGCGATGCGACGATCACGCTGAAAGCCGGCTGGAAGGTCGGCGGCGTCACGAAAGCCTCGGTCGAGGATATCAAGCCCGGCGATTTCGTCGGAGTCGCCTCGCTCCCGAAGGGCAGCGGCCCGGATGGGGCGATCGAAGTGCTGATCTTCCCGGCGTCGATGAAAGGGACGGGCGAGGGCAATCGCCCCTGGGACGCACAGCCGAACAGCCAGATGACCAACGCCACCGTCAGCAATGCCGTCAAATCCGTCGACGGCCACACGATCACGCTGACTTATCAGGGCAAGGAAAAGACCATCACGATCGCCGATGAGACGCCGATCGTGACCTTGGCGCCTGCTACCAAGGACGATCTGAAGACCGGCGCCGGCGTCATCGTCACCGGCGAAAAGGCGGCGGACGGCAGCATCTCGGCTGGCCAGGTCGCCGTCGGTCTCAACGGTATCATGCCGCCAATGTGACTGGTGGTTTACAGCGCCGGTGCGGGAACGGCAGCAGCGCCTGCACCGGCGCTGGCGCCGGTCTGGGCGACTGGCGCCGGCTCCTCGGATTTTGCCGGCAGGGCCTGCAGATGCAGGACGCGCGGCTGCAGGGCCTCGAGATAGGTTTCGGAGCGGCCGATATAGATCATGGCGGTTTCCGGCATGGCGGTCAGCACCCTGCACATCATTTCCTGCCATTCCGGCTCCATGCCCTCAAGCACTTCATCGAAAACGATCCAGCGCGGGCGCACCAGAAGCAGGCGGGCGAAGCCGATCGCCTTCTGCTCGTCGCCGTCGAGCAGCTTGTCCCAGCGGGCGCGGGTATCGAGCCTTGCGATCAGGGAATGCAGGCCGGCCTTTTCGAGGGCCGTCTCGACGGTTGCCTTCTCATAGGCATCGGGGCTTTCGGGAAAGGCCAGCGCTTCGCGCAGCGTCCCGCCGGGAACATAGGCGATCTGCGGAACGAACAGCATGTCGTCGGCCGGCGGCAGGCCCATCGTGCCGCTGCCGCATGGCCAGAGGCCAGCCATCGCCTGGAAGAGCAGCTTGCGGTTGACGCTGTGATCGCCGTTGATCATGATTTTTTCGCCGGCCTTGATCACCACATCGGTTTCGCGCAGGCGGAAGCCGCCGCATTCCTCGATGTCTTCGCCGATCTTGGCATTGATCACCACATCCTTCAGCGTCAGCGTGTCGGGCGCGGTGTTTTCATAGGCGATGCTGCCCTTCAGGTCGAAATCCTCGTCCATGTCGAGCAGCGCCTGGCGGAAATCGGTGACGCGCATCAGGGTGGCGCGCCATTCGGCGATCGGGCCGAAATTGGCGACGTACCAGCGCAGCGCCGTGTTGACCTGGTTGAAGGCGCCGACGGACATCATCAGCTGACCGAGGGTGAGGCCGCCGGAGAAATAGGCGGGAGCGGCGACGATGATCGGGATGACGATCACCAGCCAGCCGTATCCTGCCGAAACCCAGGTGAGGTTGGTATTGGCCATGGCGAGCCGCTTGACGACCCGCAGCACCGAACTGATGTCGGTGTTGATGCGCCGGCGTTCGTTCTCCTCGCCGCGGGCGACGGTGATGGCCGGCATGTTCTCGTTGGCGTGCATCAGCGTGAAGCGGAGCTCGGCCTCTTTCGAGAAGCGGTCGGCATTGAGCTTCACCAGCTTGCGGCCGACGACCTGGCTCAGCACCGAGGCGGAAGCGGCATAGAAAATCGCCGCCCAGACCATATAGCCCGGAATGGAGAAGCTGTGGCCGCTGATGTGGAAGATGAAGCCGCTCGAAAGCTCCCAGAGCACGCCGATGAAGCTCACCAGAAGAATGGTCGATTGCAGGAGGCCGAGGACGAGACCGGTCGTGCTTTCGGCAAGGTTGCGGGAATCCTCATGCAGGCGCTGGTCCGGGTTGACGCCGATCAGGCCGCTGGAGGCGAGCCGCAGCGCCCGCTTGCGCTTCAGCCACTGGTCGACGAGATCACGCGACAGGCCCTCGCGCATATAGAGCGCGGTCATCTGGTTCAGCCAGGCCTGCAGCACATTGAGCAGCAGCAGCGTGCCGGCGATCATCGCGAAGATTTCGAGCTGGTGGAAGAATTCGCCGAGGTCGCGGCGTTCCAGCGAATCGTAGAAGGGGGCATTCCACTCGTTGAGGATGACCTGGCCATAGGCCGTCGCCAGGATGACGAGGATCAGCACGGTCGCCAGAAACAGCACCTTGCCACGCACAGCTGAATTCCAGAATGCGGAGAACATCACCCCGAGGCGATATGTCAGGCTGAAATCGTAACCTACCCTATCTTGCCTCCGGATGCCCGGCCTCCCCTCAGTCTTATCTGCCATCATGCTTTTCCAACACCGCCCATATGTCATTATTAACATGGTGGCGTTACCGGTCTATCAACAGATTCTATCAGTCATTAAACTGTGATGATGCTTGCGCGGCCCGCTCCCGCATGCATTCGGCAGTTGATTCGCGGCCCGACAGGGGCTAATTAACATTCCGTGGTGATTTGGCCGGCCGGCTTGCAGCCACGTTAAAAAAGTCGCTAAAGGGCCGCGTGCGGACCGGTAGCGATTTTTTGTCGCCGCCGGTTTTTTGTTTTTGATCGAGTGACCGCAATGCCCATCAAGATCCCCGATACGCTGCCCGCCTTCGAAACCCTGGTTCAGGAAGGCGTGCGGGTGATGACCGAGACGATGGCGATCCGCCAGGATATCCGTCCGCTGCAGATCGGGCTGCTCAACTTGATGCCGAACAAGATCAAGACCGAAGTGCAGATGGCCCGCCTCGTCGGCGCCTCGCCGCTGCAGGTGGAACTGTCGCTCATCCGCATCGGCGGCCACAAGGCGAAGAACACCTCCGAAGATCACCTGCTCGCCTTCTACCAGACCTGGGAAGAGGTGAAACAGCGCAAATTCGACGGTTTCATCATCACCGGCGCGCCGATCGAGCTCCTGCCCTATGAGGACGTCACCTATTGGGCGGAGATGCGGGAGATTCTCGACTGGACTGAAACGAACGTCCATTCGACGATGAACGTCTGCTGGGGCGCGATGGCGGCGATCTATCACTTCCACGGCGTCCCGAAATACGAGCTGAAGGAGAAGGCTTTCGGCATCTATCGCCACCGGAACCTGAAGCCGTCGTCGATTTATCTCAATGGTTTTTCCGACAATTTCGAAGTGCCGGTGTCACGCTGGACCGAGGTGCGCCGCGCCGATATCGAGAAATCCGAAAGCCTGGAAATCCTGATGGAATCCAGCGAGATGGGCGTCTGCCTCGTGCACGAGAAGAGAGGCCGGCGGCTCTACATGTTCAATCATGTGGAATATGATTCCACCTCGCTTTCCGACGAGTATTTCCGCGACGTGAATGCCGGTGTGCCGATCAAGATGCCGCACAACTACTTCCCGCATAACGATCCGGCGATTGCGCCGCAGAACCGCTGGCGCAGCCACGCGCATCTGTTGTTCGGCAACTGGATCAACGAAATCTACCAGACGACGCCCTATGACGTCGAAGAGATCGGCATGGACCTCTGAGCGGCGTTTCTTTCTCATCTGCCCGGTTGCGGTTTGGAACAAATGCGGGCAGGTTCCGGTCCTAAACCCAGGAATAGAACGGACGGTCGATCATGTCGGACAAGTTGGAGCGGGAAGTTTTCGGGCAGACGAAGGCGGGCGAGACCGTCTATCGTGTCGTCATCAAGGGCGGCGGGCTGACGGCCAAGATCATGACCTGGGGCGCGGTCATCCAGGACCTGCGCCTTGAGGGACATGATGCGCCGCTGCAGCTCGGCTTCGAGGATTTCGACAGCTATCCTCTCCATTCGGCCTATTTCGGCGCGACGCCCGGCCGTTGCGCCAACCGTGTCGGCGGCGGCAGGTTCACGCTCGACGGCAAGGATTATCAGCTCGAGCCGAACGAAAACGGCGTCACGCATCTGCATGGCGGCAGCGATAATATCGGCAAGCGCAACTGGACGATCGTCGAGCATGACGTCGACCGCCTGGTGATGAAGATCGTCGATCCCGACGGCCGCGCCGGCTATCCCGGCAATTGCACCATCCAGGCGACGTTCCGGGTGCACGGCAACGGTGAACTGTCGATCACCTACGAATCGACCAGCGACCAGCCGACGCTCGCCAATGTCTGCCAGCACGCCTATTTCAATCTCGACGGCCGCGAAGACGCGCTCGGCCACGACATCATGATCGCCGCGGATCACTACCTGCCGACCGACGAGAAGCAGGTGCCGACCGGCGAGATCCGGTCCGTCGCCGGCACGGAATTCGATTTCCGCGAGATGGCGCCGATGAAGCGTTTCGCCGGCAGCGAACAGGCGCTGTACGACCATAATTTCTGCCTGTCCGGCGAGCGCACCGCCAAGCGGACCGTGGCACTCGCCCGCAGCCTCTATTCCGGCGTGTCGCTGGAGGTGCGCAGCACCGAGCCGGGCGTGCAGTTCTATGCCGGCTTCAAGCTCAACACGGGGGCTCCCGGCCTCGGCGGGCGCAAATACGGCCCGTTCGCCGGCTTCTGCCTGGAGACGCAGGTCTGGCCGGATGCCATCAATCACGAAGGTTTCCCAAATGCAGTGCTGCGCCCTGGCGAGGTGCTGCGCCAGGAGACGGATTATATCTTCACCAAGAGCTGAGCGTTTAGAGACGCACGGCTGTCAAATTTGATCGCTATGAACCCTCTCTGGCTTGCCGGAGAGGGTTTTTTCTTCTGCGTCTTCCGATTCAGGCTTGCCGATTGGTCCTATATAGGTTCTATTGTATTCCCATGGATAGAACCAGTCTGATAGCAGAACTGAACAGGCGCGGCCTGCGCGGTGAAGCGCTGGCCGGCCCGCTTTACAAGCGGTTGGCGCAGGCGCTGACCAGCCTCGTCCAGGAAGGCCTGCTGAAGCCCGGCACGGCGCTGCCGGGTGAGCGCGACCTTGCCGAGGCCCTGCAGCTCGGCCGCGTCACCGTGCGTACCGCCTACCGCGACCTGATGGCTTCGGGCGCACTGGAATCGCGACACGGGAGCGGTACTTTCGTATCGAGCAAGGTGGAGCGCATGGAGCAGTCGCTCTGGCGGCTTTCCTCCTTCTCGGCCGACATGCGTTCACGCGGGCGTCTACCGGCTGCGCGGATATTGTCGCGGGAGGTCAACAGGCCGTCGCCGGAGGAGTCCTTCCTGCTCGGCCTCGGCGGCGACGAGCCGGTGCTGAGGCTCGACCGGCTGCGTCTCGCCGATGGCCTGCCGCTGGCGATCGAGCGCGCCGTGGTGCCGGTCAAGTTCTTAGGCGAAGATGCCGGCGGCGAAGGATCGCTTTACGATGCGCTGGCGGCCAGTGGGCACAGGCCGGTGCGCGCGCTGCAGCGGCTGACGGCCGTGACGCTCGATGCGTCTTACGCCGCGATGCTGAACGTCAAAACAGGCGCGCCGGCGCTTCTGATCGAACGCGTCTCGCGCTTGGAAGACCAGCGCGTCGTCGAATACACCCGCTCGCATTATCGCGGCGATGCCTATGATTTCGTTGCCGAATTGAGAATTGGAGATGACCTATGAGTGAGAACCAGTCGCTGATGCTGCAGGAAGCCGGCCAATCGCCGGAGGTGGTGGCCACGCTTCTCGAAAAGGAAAAGCCGGTCTTTGCCGAAATCGCCCGCCTGTTTTCGTCTGCCCGCCCAAGCGTGGTGACGACGGCGGCGCGCGGCTCCTCGGACCACGCCGCCACCTTCTTCAAATATCTCTTCGAGATCACCTGCGGCGTTCCGGTCGCCTCGGTCGGCCCGTCGATCGCTTCCGTCTACGGTGCTGCCCTCCACCTGAAGGGCGGCGTTCATTTCACCGTCTCGCAATCGGGTGCGAGCCCCGATATCGTGGCGCTGCAGGAAGCGGCGAAGAAGGGCGGAGCGACGACGATCGCCGTCGTCAACGTCACCGACAGCCCGCTTGCCAAACAGGCCGATATCGTTCTCGGCCTCAATGCCGGCGCGGAAAAGAGCGTGGCTGCGACGAAATCCTTCATCGCTTCCGTCGCAGCCCTTTCCGGCGTGACGGCCGCGATCGGCGGCGCGTCCGGCCTGCAGGCAGCGCTGGAAAAACTGCCGGAGGCGCTTGCGGCAACCGCCGGGATCGATACGGCGGCGGCCGAAGAGGTGCTGTTCCATGCGACCTCACTCTATACCGCCGGCCGCGGCCCCGCTTTTGCCATTGCACTCGAAGCAGCGCTGAAGGCGAAGGAAACCTCGGGCCTGCATGCCGAGGCCTTTTCGCTGGCGGAACTGATGCACGGCCCGATGCGCCTGGTGCAGCCGGGCTTTCCGATCGTCGCCTTCGCGCCCGATGACGCGGCCTTCGCCAATAACGGCCAGGCGCTGGAGCGTCTGCAGAAGCTCGGCGCCACCACCGTCGGCTTCTCCACGCAGCCGCTCTCCGGCATCAATCTGCGCGTGCCGACGACGGGCAACGGCCTCGTCGATCCGCTGGTGTCGCTGCTCGTCTATTACAGGCTGATCGAGTCGGTGACGCGCCGCAAGGGCTTCGATCCCGACCGGCCGGCGAATCTGCTCAAGGTGACGGAGACGGTCTGATGAGGCGCAAGATCTTCGTCGGCGCCCGCATCTTCGATGGCGAGCGTTTCCATGACGACAAGGCACTCATCGTTATCGACGGCCGTGTCGAAGCGATCGTCGCGCGCAACGGTCTGCCTGACGGCGAGATGGTGACGCTTGAAGGCGGTGTGCTGTCGGCGGGCTTCATCGATGCGCAGGTCAATGGCGGCGGCGGCCGGATGCTGAACGACGAACCCTCCGCCGCTTCGATGGATATCATTGCCGGCGGGCATCGGCCCTACGGCACGACATCGCTGCTGCCGACGCTGATTACCGATACATCGGAAGCCTCCGCCGCTGCCATCGAGGCGGCGAAGGAAGCCGTGAGGGTGAACCACGGCGTCGCCGGCCTGCATCTCGAAGGCCCGCATCTGGCGCCCGCCCGCAAGGGCGCGCATCTGGCCGAACTGATGCGCCCGGTGGAAGACCGCGACGTCAAGGCTTTCATCCGGGCGCGCGAGGCGATCGGAACGCTGCTCGTCACCATCGCCGCCGAGCAGGTGACGGTCTCCCAGGTGCGTGAACTTGCGGAAGGCGGCGTCACCGTCAGCATCGGCCATTCCGATTGTTCGAGCGAGGCGGCGGAGGAGCGTTTCGATGCCGGCGCGCGTGGGGTCACGCATCTCTTCAACGCCATGAGCCAGATGGGGCACCGCGCGCCGGGCCTCGTCGGCGCGGCGATCGATCATCCCGCGGTCTGGTGCGGCATCATCGCCGATGGTCATCACGTCGATCCCAAGGCCCTGCGCACGGCGCTGCGGGCCAAGCGCGGCGAGGGCAAGCTGTTCTTCGTCACCGACGCGATGTCGCTCGTCGGGTCGGAAAAGGATTCGTTCACGCTCAACGGGCGCACTGTCCGGCGCGAGCGGGGCGGCTTCTGCTCGAAGCTCGTGCTTTCCGACGGGACGCTCGCCGGCTCCGACGTCGATATGATCTCGACGATCCGCTACGGCGTCACCTATCTCGACCTGACGCTTGCCGAGGCTTTGCGCATGGCGACGCTTTATCCCGCGCGCTTCCTCAGGCTTGCCGACCGCGGCCATCTCTCGCCGGGGGCGCGCGCCGATCTCGTCCATCTCACCGACGCTCTTGCCGTCACCGCCACCTGGCTTGCCGGCGAGGCGGCCTGAGATCGAGGAGCCAAGGAATGACTAATATCACGGATGCCTATTTCTCCAACCTGATCGGCCGGCTGGAGACGTTGAAGCAGGCGCTTGCCGAGCCGATGGCACAGGCGGCTGACGTCATCCTCGATGCTGCCCGCGGCGACAAGCGCGTCTATGTCTTCGGCACCGGTCATTCGCATATGCTGGCGGAAGAGGTGCACTACCGCGCCGGCGGGCTCGCCTTCACCGTGCCGGTGCTCGTCGGATCGGCCATGCTGCACGAGGGGGCGGTCATCAGTTCGGTCTATGAGCGCACCCAAGGCCTGGTGCGGCCGATGCTGGAGCGTTACGGCATGCAGCCGGGCGACGTCATCATCATCGCCTCCAACTCGGGCGTGAACGCCGCGCCGATCGAGGCCGCCGATTATGCGCACGAAATCGGCGCAAAGGTGATCGCCATCACCTCGATCGCCTATTCCTCGGCGATCGCCAATGGCCGCCGGCGGCTCGCCGAAGTCGCTGATATCGTGCTCGACAACGGATTGCCGCCGGGCGACGCCGTCATCGATCTCGAAGGCACGGGGCTTCGGGTCGGGCCGGTCTCGACGGCGGTCGGGGTGACGGTCATCAATGCGATCTTCGCGGAAGTCGCCTCGGAGCTTTCCAAATCCGGCGATGCGCCTGTTTATCTCAGCGCCAACATGCCGGGGGCTGCCGAGATCAACCAGAAGCTCGTCAAGAAATACCGGCCGCGCAACCCACATCTTTGATGATCGCGGATAAATGGGCTTGCCGTCGTCACAAGCGCGGTTCGTGACGCGATCAAGCGGCGAGAATGGAGCTGACCATGCGGGCCGTCCGCGGCGCCAGCGTCAAGCCGATATGCCCGTGTCCAAAAGCAAAGACGACGTCCCTTCCTCCTCTCGAAGGCCGGATGACGGGAACGGAATCGGGCATGGAAGGGCGAAAGCCCATCCAGCTCCGGCTTGGTTCGCCAAGCGTCGGGAAAATCCTGCGCGCATTTGCAAGCAACACTTCCAGGCGCCTTGGGTTCGAAGGCGCAGCGATGCCTCCGAGTTCCACGGTACCGGCCACGCGCAGGCGGCCACGCATCGGGCAAAAGTAAAATCCATGATGCGTCGGACATACCGGTCGTTCCACCGGCAGCGTTTCCATATCGAACTCGAGATGATAACCCCGCTCGGTATCCAGCAGAACCCGCTCTCCGAGCTGCAGAGCCAGCCCGCGGGAATGTGCGCCGGCAGCGATGACGGCCGCTTGGGTATGAATGCTGTGGGCTGAAGCCATCATTCTCACTCCATTCCGCTCGCGGGAAATAGTCGTCACGGCGTCTCGGACGAACTCGACGCCCGCTCGTCTGGCGGCGGTCTCCATCACGCTCATGACCTCGCCGGGATCGGTGAAGTTTATCGCTTTCGGAAAGAAAAGCCCCCCGCCATGGACCTGCGGCAGCTGAGGTTCCAGGCTTTGCACGTCGTCGGGGGTGAGGAGCTGCTGCGCTATCCCGTAGTTTCGGCGAAGCTCGACATCCGAAGCGGCTGCCTTGAAGGCCTCAGGCGTTTGGTAGAGATAGAGGCATCCCTTCGCGCTCAAGAGATCGGATGCGCCGATCTCTGCTGCGAGTTCGAGCCATTCCGATGAAGCGTCGGACAGGAGGCCGGCGATTCGGCTCGTATTGTCCCTGTATCTGTGAGGGAGGGATTCGTAGGCAAAACGCATCAGCCATGGAAACAAGGTGGGCAATGCCGCCTTGCGGATGGATAGCGGGCTGTCGGAATTCAGAAGCAGCGAGGCCAGGTTTTTAAGGACAGCGGGCGTGCCGACGGGAATGATTGCATAATCGGCGATCGTGCCGGCATTGCCGTAAGACGCGCCCGAACCGGGCTTGTTCGGTTCGATCACGACGACATCGCGGCCGTCGGCACGCAACCGCAGAGCGGTTGCCACGCCGATCACGCCGCCGCCGATGACGGCGATATCTGTTGTTAGCTTGTTCATCGGAGGTGGATTTATCTTTAGAGAAACGAGGCTTGGATGCCCGTTCAAGGGCTAACCTGGGGAAGCGTAGCGCGCGACATAGGCAGCCGTGCGTGCTTCTCTGGGATGGTCGAGCACATCTCCGGCGGTTCCCTGCTCGATGATGAGGCCACCATCGATGAACACGACCCAGTCCGACACTTCCTTTGCAAAGGGCAGTTCGTGGGTGACCAGGATCATCGTCATGCCGTCGGCCGCCAGTTCCCGCATGACGCGGAGAACTTCACCGGTCGATTCAGGATCGAGCGCCGACGTCGGCTCGTCGAACAGCAACACCGTTGGTTCCAGCGCGAGGGCGCGCGCAATCGCCACACGCTGCTGCTCGCCGCCCGACATCTGTTCCGGATAAGCCATCGCCCGTTTGGCAAGGCCTACCCTCGTCAGAAGTTTCACGGCCCGTTCCACGGCTTCTCTTTCACCAATCCCGGCTGCATGCATCTGAGCGAGAACGACGTTCTCCACAGCCGTCAGATGCGGGAACAGATTGAAGCGCTGAAATACCATGCCGACACGCTGCCGAAGCTTTGCAAGGTTGCGGCAGGTGATCTTGCCATCGGCGAAGATCGTCTCATCGCCGACGATGATCGTTCCCTGATCGGGACGTTCCAGCAAATTGACGCAGCGCATGAGGGTGGTCTTTCCTCCACCGCTCTGGCCAATGATGCTGACGATTTTGCCTGTGGGAACCTCGAGATCGACGTGGTCGAGCACCAGGCGTCCGTCGAAAGACTTGCGTAATCCGCTGATTTTGACGGCGGGGCGACCGACCGGCTGTTTTGACACGAAGGCAGTTTGAGCAGGGGTGGTGGTCATCGGTCAGGCTTTCCCTTCGGCGAGATAGGTCCCGGCTAATTTGAGCCGACGCCTTCTGGCCAATGACAACGGCACGCCGGCATGGATCTTGCGCTCCAGCAGAAGCAGACATTGTGAAACCGGGTAGCAGATAAGGAAATAAAGGGCCGAGATCACGAGATACACTTCAAGCGCCCGGAATGTTTCCGAGGCGATCAACTGCGCCTGCGTCATCAGCTCGGCAGCGGAGATCGTCACAAGCAGCGAGGTCGACTTGATCAGGTCGACGAACATCGTGTTCGTGCCGGGAAGCGCCAGCCGCACCGCCTGCGGCAGGATGACATGGCTGAACGTTTTGCCGCGTCCCAGCCCGAGAGCTTGAGACGCCTCCTGCTGTCCTCTGTGTACGCCGGCGATAGCCGCCCGAAAGATCTCGGACAGGTAAGCGGCGTAAAAGAGCACCAGGCTCAAGACTCCCGCTTCGAAAACCTCCAGCCTGACGCCTACGGAAGGCAGGCCGAAATAGGTGAGGAAGATGATCGCCAGAAGCGGTACGTTTTTAAAAAGCTCGGTGTAGAAGGCCGCAGGAATGCGGACCAGTCGCAGCCGGTTGAGCCTCATCAACGCAAGGACAAGGCCAAGGATCGTTGCGCCGATGAAGCTGGCTACGGTGTAGCCGAGGGTCTTGAGCAGACCCCCGGCAATGTTTCCGACGTAGTCGTTCCAGGGAACCTGGAAAATATCGGTGAAGGATGACAACGCCGTCATGCTTCGATCTCACTTCGCGATGGAAGGCGGGTTCCAGTCGGCGGGCCTGTCGACGCCGCGCCGCTGTGCCGCCATCTCGGGTGAAGGAACCAGGAACTGCTGGGGATCGCCGCCCCATTTCGTGATCAAAGCCGCAAGGGATCCATCCTTGTACATGCCGTCGATTTGATCGGAAACGGCCTTGGCCAGCTTCGGCGACTGCTTGGGAAGGTAGAATCCGGTCATGTAGGCTTGAAAATATTTGTAATCGGGGTGCGCGGCGACCTGTTCGTCTGTCGGTGGTTTCAGGTATTCGATGCGGACCTTCATGTCGGGGCGCTGCTGCTGCTGGTAGGTGATCAGCAGCGGATCGAGAAAGCCGACGTCCAGGCGTCCGGCGGAAATATCCTGGAACACGCTGTCGGCGCTCGGAAACGTATGGGGTGATGCGTTAGGCACCTGCGCGATGGATTTCGCCCAGACATAGCCGGTGACGGTGCCGAGATTTTTGCCTTCCAGGCTCGCAACATCGGGAAAGCTCGCCGTGCCGCTTACGGCCATGGCCGGCGGCGAATAATACGGCGGGTCGGTGAACAGGCCGACTTTCTGGCGAGTGTCGGACCATGCAATTCCGCCGATGGTTATGTCTGCCCGTTGTGTCTGGACGGAAGCCAGCATGCCCGGAAAATCGGTGACGTTGATTTCCATCTTGAGGCCGAGCTTATCGGCGATGGCTGTCAGGATGTCGCTGTCGAGCCCGACGAGCTTTCCATCCTTGACCGCCGTATAGGGCATGTAGGGCTGCACAGTCACGACGAGCGTGCCCGGCTTCATCAGCTCCAGATCGTCGGCATTGGCCGCGGACGGCACGGCCGTCGCAAGCAGCCCCAAACTCAACATCGCCAAGGCAATGAGCCCATTCGCCTTCGATTTTTTCGTCAATTCAGCATGTTTCATTTGAAACCCCTCTTTGTGTTTATATATTGCTGATATATTGAGAATATGCAGACACTATATGAAGTCAAGCAGATTCGTTGAGCGCCTTTTTTCTAGGCGCAACAGCCGCTAGCTATGCGGAAATGGACAGAGAGGAACGCGGTGAATATGTCGGCATTCGAAGTGGATTACGAAGCGGCGGAATCAACGCTGGCGGAGCGGACATACATTCGGCTGCGCGACGACATCATTACGACATTGCTTCCTCCAGGCACGCTTCTGCGCGAGGCCGAGCTTATGAAGCGCATGGAAGTCGGGCGCACGCCGGTCCGGGAGGCGCTTCAGCGTCTGCAATATGATGGTTTCGTCGTCGTCAGCGCGCGACGCGGCACATTCGTCAGCAAGATCGATATCAATGATCTTACCGCCGTTTACGAGGCGCGGGCACGGATCGAATCCTGGGCGACCCGGCTAGCTGCGGAAAGGCTGCGCGAGTTCGAGCGGCAGGAAGCGCGGCAGCTGATCGATGAGCTCAAGCAAACAATCGGTCCGATGGCGCTGGAAGACATCCTTGCCCTGGATCGCCGGGTTCACCGCTTCATTTACAAGGTGGCGAAGAACTCTTTCCTGTTCGATACGCTGGACCACTACCACAATCTGTCGCTGAGAATCCTGTATGTCGCGATGAAACGGTTTCCGACGCTGGTGCCGCGTCTTGAGGACGTCTTGCATGATCAGGTCCTCATGCTCGAGGCTGTATGCAGAGGGGATGCCGATGAGGCCGAAAAGATCGCTATGGCTCATGTCATGAGCTTCGAGAGCGAGGTCCGAAAGGTTATCTGAATTCGGCTCTTGGAATTGGGTGCAGCTTTAGCTGAACAATCGCGCGTTGCGCGTGGACACGGCATCGAACTTGCCTGCATTCCACATTTCAGTCAGAGGCCGGCTTGAGCCGGCCTCCTGAATGGATGAAAACCAGGATCAGTCCTTGGCGCGTTCGACGTAGGAGTTGTCTTCAGTCGCGATGACGACGCGGGTGCCGGCGTCGATATGCGGCGGGACCGAGGTGCGGATGCCGTTGGAGAGCATGGCCGGCTTGTAGGACGAGGATGCCGTCTGGCCCTTGACGACCGGTTCCGTCTCGACGATCTCGAGCGTGACGTGGCGCGGCAGTTCGAGCGCCAGCGGAATGCCTTCATGGATCGACAGGATGCAGGTCATGCCTTCCTGGAGATAGGCCTTCTGGTCGCCCATGGTTTCCTGGCTGACGACCACCTGGTCGTAGTTCGCAGGGTTCATGAAGTGGAAGCCTTCGCCGTCTTCATAGAGGTACTGGAAGTTGACGTCTTCGACGAAGGCGCGCTCGACCTGTTCGGTGGTGCGCCAGCGCTCGGAGACCTTCACGCCGTCGACGATGCGGCGCATGTCGACCTGGGTGACCGGCGTGCCCTTGCCCGGATGAAAGTTCTGGGCGGTGAGAACGACGTAGAGCTTGCCGTCGACATCGAGAACGTTGCCCTTGCGGACCGAAGAGGCGATGACCTTGACCATAAGACTTCCTTGTAACTCGGCTTTCGGCGTCGTAGATGACTGTCGAGACGCCCCGAAGACGCAAATGTTTTTCTTTGGGGGCGCAACTAACCTAAAATCCGGGAAATAGCCACCCCCATACCGGCTTCTCCGGCGAAGAAAGCTTGGAATGAACTTTTCGGCGAAAGCGTCCCCCTGGTGGACCCCGTCCGTGCATGCCGATCGCCGTCCGTTCCTGATCGGGCGCAATGCGATCCAGGCGGCGCTGCGCGGCTTTTTCGCGCGCGAGGATTTCATCGAGGTGGATACGGCGGTGCTGCAGGTTTCCCCCGGCAATGAGGCGCATCTGCATGCCTTCGCGACGGAAGCGGTGACGACGGACGGTCAGACGGCGCCCTTCTATCTGCATACCTCGCCGGAATTCGCCTGCAAGAAGCTGCTTGCCGCCGGTGAGGAGCGCATCTCGTGTTTTGCCCATGTCTATCGCAACCGCGAGCGCGGGCCGCTGCATCATCCCGAGTTCACCATGCTCGAATGGTATCGGGCCGGCGAAAGCTACGAGAGCCTGATGATGGATTGCGTGCGGCTCCTGGCGCTGGCCGCAGAAACGGTAAAGACGCCGAAGCTCACCTATCGCGGCGCTGAAAGTGATCCTTTCGCCGGGCCGGAGCGGATCAGTGTCGCCGAAGCTTTCGAGCGGCATGCCGGCATCGATCTTCTCGCTTCGGTCACTGCCGACGGTTCGACCGATCGCGATCATCTGGCGGCCGAGCTCAGGCGCGTCGGCATGCGGGTCGCCGATGACGACGGCTGGGCCGATCTTTTCAGCCGGGTGCTGGTCGAAAAGATCGAACCGCATCTCGGTTTCGGCCGCATCACCATTCTCGACGAATATCCTGTTTCGGAGGCGGCACTTGCGCGTCCTTCGGCACGCGACCCCAGGGTCGCGGAGCGTTTCGAGCTCTATGCCTGTGGCGTCGAGCTTGCCAACGGCTTCGGCGAGCTCACCAACGCCGGCGAACAGCGGCGGCGCTTCGAGATCGAGATGGCCGAGAAGGCGCGGATCTATGGCGAGACCTATCCGATCGACGAGGATTTCCTCGCCGCATTGTCGTTGATGCCCGAGGCAAGCGGCATCGCGCTCGGCTTCGACCGGCTGGTGATGCTGGCGACGGGGGCTTCGCGCATCGACCAGGTGCTGTGGGCGCCGGTTGCGGAGTATGGAAGATGAATGCCGTCAAACCGGTGAAGAGGGTCGACGATCTCGTGAAGGCGGGGCTTGCCGCGCCTGCAGAACGCGCCGCGCTCGAGGCGGTTGCTGCGCGTTACGCGATCGCGCTGACGCCTGCCGTCACCAGGCTGATCGATCGCGCCGATCCCGATGATCCGATCGCCCGGCAATTCGTGCCCGATGTGGCCGAACTCACGGTCGCGCCCGAAGAACGCGCCGACCCGATCGGCGATCATGCCCACAGCCCGGTCGAAGGCATCGTGCACCGCTATCCCGACCGTGTGCTGCTGAAGGCAGTGCATGTCTGCCCGGTCTATTGCCGCTTCTGCTTCCGGCGCGAAATGGTCGGGCCGCAGGGTCTCGGCACACTCGATGCGGCGACGATGGAGGCGGCCTTCGACTATATCGGCAGCCATCCGGAAATCTGGGAGGTCATCCTCACCGGCGGCGATCCGCTGGTGCTTTCGCCGCGCCGGCTGCGCGAGATCATGGAAGCACTCAGGGACATCGCGCATGTGAAGATCGTGCGCTTCCATACACGCGTTCCCGTCGTCGATCCCGAGAAGATCGATGCGGCGCTGATCGAGGCGCTGAAGGCGAGCGGCAAGACCGTTTATGTCGCGCTTCATGCCAATCATGCCAGGGAGCTGACGGTGGAAGCGCGCGCGGCCTGCGCCCGCCTTATCGATGACGGCATCGCCATGGTCAGCCAGTCGGTGCTTCTCAAGGGCGTCAACGACGATCCAGACGTGCTGGCCGAGCTGATGAAGGCCTTCGTCGAGATCCGCGTGAAACCCTATTACCTGCATCATCCCGATCTTGCGCCGGGCACCGGCCATTTCCGGCTGACGATCGAGGAGGGGCAGAGGATCGTTGCGGCGCTGCGCGGGCGGATTTCCGGTCTCTGCCAGCCGACCTACATTCTCGATATCCCAGGCGGTCATGGCAAGGCCGTCGTCAGCGGAAGCACCGTTAGGGCAACGGGCGAGGGATGTTATTCCATCTCGGATTATCGCGGCGGCGAACATTCCTATCCGCCCGCGGATTGACCTAAAACGCTACTTTCCGTGTCATTTCTGTACTCGCCACGCCGGAAACCACATTAGGCACGGGCGATGAAATTTTATCAAGGCATTGAGATCAAATACGTATTTCTGCTTTCGCAGGAGGGATCGCTAAAATCCTAACTATGAGGAACAATCATCTTTAACCCAACAAATTAGCGGAATGTTCTGTTTTCCGCACTAAAAGAACGCCATGACAAGGCGATGAACGCCGGTTCGGGATCATGAGAATCTTGGAGTGATGGGATGAATAAGACAATTCGCGACCTCGTAGCCAAATTCGGCAAGCTTCCTGTCGCAATCGACCAGGTCGCCGACGATGCCGATCTCTATGCGGCGGGTCTGACGTCCTTTGCCTCGGTGCAGCTGATGCTCGGCATCGAAGAAGCGTTCGATATCGAATTTCCCGACAATCTCCTGAACCGCAAATCCTTCGCGAGCATCTCGGCCATCGCCAAGACGGTCGATATCATCCAGGACAGCCGGAAGGTCGCCTGATGAACTTCCCCGTCAAGATCATGCAGGACGGTCTTGTCGCAAGGGTCGCCCGCGTTGCCGAAGTGGCGGCCAAACACGCCGATGCCGTCGATGCCGAGGGCCGCTTTCCCCGCGAAGCCGTGGATGCGATGAAGGCCGAAAGGCTGCTCGGCATCCAGGTGCCCCGCCATCTCGGCGGTGAATCGGCCTCGACCACCGAAATCGCCGAATTGTGCTCGATGCTCGGCCAGGCCTGCGCTGCAAGCGCCATGGTCTTCGCCATGCACCATATCAAGCTGTCGAGCCTCGTCGAACACGGCGCCGACAGCGAATGGCATCGTGACTTCATGCTCCGCATCGCTGCCGACCAGCTGCTGATCGCCTCGGCCACCACCGAGGGCGGCATCGGCGGCAACCTGCGCAACAGCATCTGCGCGGTCGAAGTCGACGGTGATACCTGCCGCCTCGAAAAGGACGCGACCGTCATTTCCTACGGCTCGCATGCCGACGCCATCCTCATCACTTCGCGCAGCCATCCGCAGGCAGCCTCTTCCGATCAGGTGCTGACGGCCTTCCTCAAGGACCAGTACACACTCGAAAAGACGCATGCCTGGAATACGCTCGGCATGCGCGGCACCTGCTCCGACGGTTTCCTCTTCAAGGGGGAAGCGCCGGCGCGGCAGATCCTGCCGAAGCCTTTCGCCGAGATCGCGGCGCAGTCCATGCTCGCTTCCTCGCATCTGCTCTGGAGTGGCGTCTGGTACGGCATCGCGGTCGATGCCGTCGCCCGCGCCCAGGCCTTCGTGCGCGCCGCCGCCCGTAAGGCGCCGGATGCCCAGCCGCCGGGCGCGCTGCGCCTCGCCGAGGTGTCGAACCTGCTGCAGATGGTGAAATCCAACGTCGTTGCCGGGCTGAAGGCTTATGAAGACGCCAAATCAGATCCGGACAGGCTGTCGTCGATGGGCTTTGCGGTGGCGATGAACAACGTCAAGATCGCCTCTTCCGAGACGATCCTGGAGATCGTCAATCATGCCATGCTGATCTGCGGCATCATGGGCTACAAGAACGGCACGCCCTTCAGCCTCGGACGTCATTTGCGCGATGCGCATTCCGCGCAGCTCATGATCTCGAACGACCGCATCCTCGGCAATACGTCGAGCATGCTTCTCGTCCACAAGCAGGACACTAGCCTACTGGGGTGACAGTCATGGATATGCAGACCTCGTTTCTGGACCGGCTCTTCGAGTCCGGCCTGCTGATCGATACCGGCGTTGACGGTCTCTATGGCCGCAGCGGCCAGTTCGAAGATGTCATCACCGCTTTCGAACGGCTGATCGATGCGTTCGGCGGCGCAGACGGCGCCGAGGCGATGCGTTTCCCGCCCGGGATGAACGTCGCGCTCTTCGAAAAGAGCGGTTACATGAAGAGCTTCCCGCAGCTCGCCGGCACGGTGCACAGTTTCTGCGGCAGCGAGCTCGACCATATGAGCCTGCTTGAATGCATGGAAGTCGGCGACGACTGGACCAAGGACCAGAAGGCGACCGATATCGTGCTGACGCCGGCTGCCTGCTATCCGCTCTATCCGACGGTCGCCAAGCGCGGCAACCTGCCGAAGACGGGCGGCCTCTTCGATCTGCAATCCTATTGCTTCCGCCATGAGCCTTCGA
This sequence comes from Rhizobium sp. BR 249, assembly GCF_047445895.1. Taxonomy (NCBI): domain Bacteria; kingdom Pseudomonadati; phylum Pseudomonadota; class Alphaproteobacteria; order Hyphomicrobiales; family Rhizobiaceae; genus Rhizobium; species Rhizobium sp. BR 249. The sequence continues at coordinate 152,345 of NZ_JARWKX010000010.1, forward strand.
AAGATCCCGCCCGCCAGCAACTGTTCCGCATGCGCGAATATGTCTGCATGGGCACCGAGCAGCACGTCACCGATTTCCGTCAGAAATGGATGGATCGCGGTGTCGAGATGATGAAGCAGCTCGGCCTCGATGTGACCATCGACGTCGCCAACGATCCGTTCTTCGGCCGTGCCGGCAAGATGATGGTCAACAACCAGCGCGACCAGAACCTGAAGTTCGAGCTTTTGATCCCGATCACATCGGCCGCAAATCCGACCGCCTGCATGAGCTTCAATTACCACCAGGATTCCTTCGGCCTGAAGTGGGGTCTGAACCTCGAAGACGGCAGCGTGGCACACACGGCCTGCGTCGGCTTCGGTCTGGAGCGCATTGCGCTCGCCCTCTTCCACCACCACGGGCTCGACGTGAAGGAGTGGCCGGCCAGCGTACGGAAAACGCTGTGGGGCTGATGACGTCGATGACATCGGTCTTCCCGGCGATCAGCCCGGAAAGCTACCGGCAGCACGCGCTGCATTCCGGCGAGCGCGCATGGCCGGAAACCAACTGCTATGTCGATCTCTGGATCGAGGTGCTGAACACCTCGGGCGCAGCACCCGAGGCGATGCTGGGTTTTACCCTGGCGCAGGACTTCGAGGGCGACCAGTTCACCTTCTTCAAGGTGCCGCTCGAAGATCTCGAAGCGCTCTACGGCATCCGCGCGACAGAGCTTGCAATCTACGACCGTGTCGAACGGCATGTCGAGGTGCAGATCGCGCGGGGCCGTCTCTGCCTGATCGAGATGGATTCCTTCTATATGCCGGATACGCGCGGTACCGCCTACCGGCAGGAGCATGGCAAGACGACGGTCGCGATCAACCGGCTTGATGTGGCGGCAAAGCGCGTCGAGTATTTTCACAATGCCGGCTATTTCCAGCTCGATGGCGAGGATTTCGATGGGCTGTTCCAGCAGCATCTGACGGAGAGCGATCCGCCGTTCCTGCCCTATGCGGAATTCGCGCGGTTTCCGGAAAAGCCCGCCGATGAAGCGCATCTGCGCGTGACCGCGCGGCGGCTCGCCGGTTTTCATTTCTCCAGGCGTCCCCGCGAAAACCCGATCCGCGCCTTCGCCAGCGTCTTTCCGCAGCAGGTGGAAGCAGTGGCGGAGCGGCCGTTCGGCTTCTTCCACAAATACGCCTTCAACACGCTTCGCCAGGTGGGCGCCAATTTCGAGCTGGCGGCCGACCACCTGGTCTGGCTCTCTCCCGAATTCGCGGCGGCGGCAGAGGATGCCCGGCGCATCTCGGATGCGGCGAAATCGGTGCAGTTCCAGCTTGCCCGCGCCGTTGCCCGCAGGAAGTTCGAGCCGCTGCAGGCGGCACTTGATCCGGCCGCCGATGCATGGGATTCCATGATGGCATCGCTTGCGGAGCGAATCTGAGGCCGGAGATCTGACCATGCGGGGGCGTTTGGCAAGCATCGGAGCCTGGGAAAGCCTGCTTTCCGAAGGCTGGAACCTGATCCTGACGGAGCCGGGCGCCTGCGCGGTGCCGCATGACATTCATCTTTCCGCGCAGTTCATTCCCGCGCCCGTTCCCGGCACCGTTGCGGCAGCGCTCGAAAAAGCCGGGCTCTTCGACCGTGAAAATCCCGAGCCGCTGAACACGAAGGACGCCTGGTATCTCTGCCGGCTGTTCGATGCCGAACCCGGCGAAGCGATCCTGCGTTTCGGCGGGCTCGCCACGCTATGCCACGTCTTCCTCAACGGCGAGGAAATCCTCTTTTCCGAAAGCATGTTCACGGCGCATGAGATCCCGGTGACGCTTTTGGGCGGCGACGAGCTGGCGCTGTGCTTCCGGGCGCTCGGCCCTCGTCTCTCCGAGCCCGGCCCCCGCGCGCGCTGGCGGCCGCAGATGATCACGCCTGCGGGCCTGAAGAATTTCCGCACCACGCTGCTCGGCTATATGCCCGGCTGGTGCCCCGATATCCATGCGGTCGGGCCGTGGCGGCCGATTTCGCTCGTGCGGCGCAATCCCGTCTCGATCGACAATGTCTCCATCCGGGCGATCCTGGAGGAGAGCGGCGTCGGCCGTCTCAGCGTCTCCCTGCACAGCAATACGGAGGATCCGGTCATGCTGCTGCGCTGCGGCGGCATGGAGCAGCCCTTCGAGAAGATCGGCGACAATCATTACTCGGCTATCCTCAAGCTTCCCGATATCGAACCATGGTGGCCGCATACCCACGGCAATCCGCGTCTCTACGATCTGACGCTGGTTTCCGACGGTGCGGACTATCCGCTTGGGCAGACCGGCTTCCGGCGTATCGAAGTCGAGCGTGGCGCCGATGGCGATGATTTCGCGCTCTTCATCAATGGCGACCGTATCTTCTGCCGCGGGGCGGTGTGGACGACGGCTGATATCGCGCGGTTGCCCGGCGGGCGGGCGGATTACGAGCCGTTCCTGCGGCTTGCCGCCCAAGCCGGCATGAACATGATCCGCATCGGCGGCACCATGGCTTACGAGACGCCCGATTTCTTCGCGCTCTGCGACGAGCTCGGCCTGCTCGTGTGGCAGGATTTCATGTTCGCCAATTTCGATTATCCCCGCAGCGACAAGACCTTCCTCGGCCATGTGCATGCCGAGGTCGAGGAGTTCCTGCACGGTGTCCAGGCGTCTCCGTCGCTTGCCGTGCTCTGCGGCGGCAGCGAGATCCATCAGCAGGCGGCAATGCTCGGCCTGCCCATGGAATTCTGGAGCGGGCCCGTTACCGACGAAATCATCCCGGCCATCGTCTCGCGCATGCGCCCGGACGTGCCCTATGTTCCGAATTCGCCCTACGGCGGAGCGATGCCGTTTTCGCCCAATTCAGGCATTGCGCATTATTACGGTGTCGGCGCCTATATGCGCCCGATTGCGGATGCGCGCCGTGCCGATGTGCGCTTCGCATCCGAAAGCCTCGCCTTCGCGCATGTGCCGCAGCAAAGAACGCTGCAGCGTCATCTCGATGTGCCCCCAGTCCACAGCCCGCTCTGGAAAGCGCGCGTGCCGCGCGACCGTAGCGCATCGTGGGATTTCGAAGACGTTCGCGACTTCTACCTGGAGCTTCTCTACGGCCTCGATCCGGCCCGGCTGCGCCGCGAAGATCCGGAACGTTATCTCGATCTCTCCCGCGCCGTCACCGGCGAAGTGATCGAGGAAACCTTCGCCGAATGGCGGCGCAAGGGTTCGGCCTGCAACGGTGCGCTCGTCTGGACGCTGCAGGATCTCCTGCCCGGCCCCGGCTGGGGCGTGATCGATTCCACCGGCGAGCCGAAGCCTGTCTGGTATGCGATGCGCCGTGCGTTCCGGCCGATCCAGGCCATCTTCACCGACGAGGGAACCAACGGTCTCGACGTGCATGTCGTCAACGAGACGGACGCCGCCCTCGACGTGGAATTGGAAGTCGCCTGCCTGCGCGACGGAAGGCAGCAGGTCGTCAGCGGCAGCATGGCCTTCAAGCTGGCGGCAAGGGGCGCGGAGCGTTTTGCCTCGACCGCGCTGTTCGGCGCCTTCTTCGACACGACCTATGCCTTCCGTTTCGGGCCGCCGTCGCATGACGCCAGCGTGGCGCGCCTGCGCTCGCTCGCCGACGGCGCCATCCTCGCGGAAAGCTTCCACTTCCCCTGCGGACGCGGAAAAGCGCTGCATGACGCCGGCATCGAGGCGTCGCTCGGCAGAGACGGCGACAGCTGGGTCGTCGATCTCAGGACCGACCTGCTGGCGCAATCGGTCCATATCGACGTCGAAGGCTACAGGGCCGACGACGACTGGTTCCACCTTGCTCCCGGCCCAGTGCGGCGCGTCAAGCTCTCCGCGCTGTCCGGCACGGAGAGCGATGTTCCGCCGACGGGCGAAATCAGAAGTCTAGGCAGTTCACGTCGCGTTGGGCTCGCGGGCTGAGGCTCGCGAGCGACGATGCAAACCCACCGGAAAGATCGTGATTTGAGAACGGCATACCGCTTTTTACGCGCCCATGTCCTGCAGCGGCTGATCCCGCGGTCGCGCGTCGCCTTCAATCCGCGCAAGCCGGTGGAAATTGTCGGCTACCTCTCGATGCCGGTCGGTATCGGCGAATCGGCAAGGCTTTGTGCCGGTGCGCTTTCGGAGGCGGGACGGGCGATTTCGCTCTCGGACGTCAGCACGCACCCGGATGAAAAATCCTTTGCCGGATGGGTGTCGTCGCACCTTTCGACCGAACCGCCGGGAGGCCGTATCTGGCATCTCAATCCGCCGATGCTGCCGCGCGCCATCCTGAAGAAGGGGCTCGCGAATTTCACGCGCGCCTTCAACATCGGCTATTTCGCCTGGGAGCTCGAAGTCGTGCCGGCGGAGTGGCGCAACGGGTTGCGTTACATGAATGCCGTTTTCGTGCCCTCGGAATTTACCAGACGGACGATCGCGCCGTTGACCAAAGCACCCGTCATCGTGGTTCCCCATCCCGTCACGGAAAAGGCCGCGAGCGAAGGCATGCGGGAAAAATTCGGCATCGGGAAGGACGCTTTTCTCGTCAGCTTCATCTTCAGCGCCGGTTCCTCGATCAACCGGAAGAACCCGCAAGCCGTCATCGAAGCCTTCAGGCTATTCAGCGCCGAATGCCCGAGCGCCTTCCTGCTGATGAAGGCCAGCGGCAATATCGACAAGGATGAGGGCTTGCGCGAACTGATCGCTTCGGTCGCCGGCGATACCCGCATCAGGATCGTCACCGACAAGCTCTCGAACGCTGACATCAACGGCCTCATCCGCTCTTCCGATGCCTATCTTTCGCTGCATCGCTCGGAAGGTTTCGGGCTGACGGTTGCCGAGGCGATCATGCATCGCACCCCGGTCATATCAACCGCCTGGTCGGGTACGGAAGATTTCTGCGACCCCGAGAATAGCTGGCTCGTCGCCTCTCCCCTCATTCCGGTCGTCGATACTCATCCCGAATTCGCGGGGTTGCCGGGTGCGGTCTGGGCCGATCCCTCTCCCGAAATCGCGGCCGCGCATCTGAGGGATATCTTCCGTGCGCCCGAGCGGGCGCGGGAAAAGGCGGAGAAGGCGCGGGAGTTCCTGCTGCGCTACCTCGCGGAGAACAGCTATGAAAAGGCGCTCCAGAAGCTGGCGGCGATGCAGGCCAGCTAAGGTGAGGTCGCCACTCCGCTTTATTTTAATATTTTCACATTAGAGATAGCGGGCATGCGAATCTGAAAGATCGCAGCGCGCTTTAGGCCGATCCTGGCGGATGGATGGATGTCGAAGGGTATTATCGCAAATTCGGTGATGAATGCGGCCGCAGGCATGCTGCTGCTGCTGACGGGCTTCGTGTCCTCGATCATCACGGCGCGGCTGCTTGGGCCGGAAGCCAACGGCATCGTCGCTTTTTCGCTGTGGCTGGTGGTGACAGGCGCCTCGATCGCCGAGCTCGGCTCCAGCATCACGCTGTTGAAGACGCTGCCGCAGCTTTCGGCGGAGGGCTATGACGCGCGCCGCCGGCGGGGTTTTGCCGCGATCCTCGTCAGCTTCATGATGTTTTCGACCGTCGTGCTGCTGGCGCTCTACGCCTTGTTTTTCCTCACCTCCGAGGAGATGCACTGGGCGGAAACCGCGCCTACTGTCGCCCTGGTCACGGGTGCGCTGTTCTTCGTCCAGGCGATCGGGTCTTTCGTCAAATTCTACCTGATCGGTGAAAAGAAGCTCGGCACCTTCTTCAAGCTGACGGTCGCCGTCTCCGTCATACAGCTCGCCGGCGTCGCCGGCGGCGCCGTGTTCTACGGCGTCGAGGGGGTTCTCGTCGGCTATGCGCTCGGTCAGCTCGTCCTGTTTTTCGCGACGCTGCCGATCCTTCTGGCGCGGCGCGACTGGTGCGGGGTCTCGCTGAAATATCTCGCTTCCTCCTCCGTCATCCTGTCGATCCAGTTCATCATCGATTCCATCTTCCTCAACCGGCTCGAACTGCTCTTCCTGCAGCAGTTCTGGTCGGTGGAAATGGTCGGCTATTATGCCGTCGGCCTGTCGATCGCCAATATCGCGCTTCAGCTGCCGATCCAGATGACCGGCAGCCTGCTGCCCTATTATTCCGAACGGCGCCACAGCAGCGACGATTCGACCTTGCCGGTCGAGGTCTTCGCCGCCGTCACCCGCAGCATGGCCTATATCGTGCTGCCGATGAGCCTCGGGCTTGCCGCGATCTCCAGCGAGCTGGTGCTCGTCGTGTTCGGCGAAGCCTTCCGCCGCAGCGGTATGGTGGTCGCGCTGCTCGCGCTCGTGGCTCCCGCCTATACGTTCATGCAGATCCTCAGCCTCTATCTTCTATCGATGGACAGGGCCCGCTCCCGCCTGAACATCAGTGTGATAGGTGGCCTTCTCATGGTAGTGGGTTGTTTACTGATCATACCTAGGCTTGCCGCCGAGGGGGCGGCACTCGTGCGCATTCTCGTGTTCGTTGCGATGTCGGTGATGATGATCAGACAGACAGGATTCGGGTCTCAGCTTTCGGGTCTCTACGCAAGCCTGACGAAGGTGACGCTCGCCTCCGTATTGTGCGCCTGCGCGGCGATCTCAGTGCTGGAATTCGTCCATGGCCCGATCGGTCTCGTCTTTGCGATCATCGCCGGCACATTCGCCCATTTCGCCGCGCTGCGCGTGCTGCGCGCCGTGCCGCGCGAGGATGTGGAGGTCATGCGCTCCCTTCTCGAAAAGATGCCGTCTGTGCTGCGCCGGCCGGCCGGCCATGTGATCAATTTCATTGCGCCGCGGCTTCCCGACGATCCCGACCGCGCCAAGGTCGCGCCGGGCGAATTCTCGCTGGAACCGGCAGAAGGTGCCGGGCGCAGCGCCGCCTTGCCCGTCGTCTTCGATGGCACGGTCGGGCTGTTCATGCCCGAAAATCCTCACGTGAAGAAACGTTCGGCCGCCGTGCTCTTCGTCAGCCCTTGGGGCTTCGAGGAAATGTGCAGTCGCAAATTCTTCCGTGTCGCGGCCGAGCATTTTTCGGATATCGGCGTGCCGAGCCTGCGCTTCGACTATCGCGGCACCGGCGATGCGCTCGATTTCGATGCGCTGCCGCCAAGCCTGGAAACCTGGGAAAATTCGATCCGCGCGGCCGCCGCCGAGCTGAAGTCGCTCACCGGCTGCGATCGCGTCATCCTCATCGGCCAAGGTCTCGGCGCGACGCTTGCCCAGCGCATCGGCTCCACGATCGAAGGCATCGACAGCCTCGTCATGCTGGCGCCGGTACTGAGCGGCCGGGCCTATCTGCGTGAACTCAACATGTGGTCCAAGATCATCGACGCCGATCTCGGACTCGGCAAGGAGCATGTGCCTGTCGCAAAGGTTCAGATCGCCGGGCTCGTCATGCCCGAGGAGATCGCCGCCGAACTCGGCAAGCTCAATATCGCCTCGCCGCAGGGGCTTGCTGCGTCCCGCTATCTGATCCTCGAACGCCCCATCCGGGCCGAGGATACCGGTTTTGCCGATGCGTTGCGGACATTTGGGGCCGACGTAGAACAGAAGGCTTTCGAAGGCTACGACGAACTCGTCACCAATCCGCTTTTTGCCAAGACGCCGATGGCCGTTATTGAGACCCTGACGGCTTGGCTCGAGACGGCAACCAGCGAAACGTCAGCCGGTCATTCGCCGGCAGTGATCGGCAGCGCGCCGCTTGCCGGCGAGGGTTTCGTGGAAACGCCCGTGCGTTTCGGAAGCCACGATCATCTGGTCGGCGTCGTCAGCCGGCCGCTCGGCGAGATCAAAGGCAACGGCGTGCTCTTCCTGTCGACCGCCTATGACCGGCATGCCGGCTGGGGACGGACGACGGTGGATATGGCGCGCGAGCTCGCACGCCAAGGCGTCGTTTCGCTGCGCTTCGATTCCGCCAATGTCGGCGACAGCCCGCCGCGGCCGGATGCGCCGGAGCAGGTGCTTTATTCCAGCACGCAGACCGAGGATGCGATTGCCGCGCTCGATCTGCTCGAAAGCTTCGTCGCCGGTCCCGTCATGGTCGCCGGCCGATGCAGCGGCGGCTACGTCGCCTTCCGCGCCGGCGTTGCCGACGAACGGTTGAAGGCGGTCGTCTCGATCAATCCCTTCGTCTACTACTGGGATCCGAAGGTGCCGGTGCGCAAGGAGCATGTCGTCTCCGTCCCCCGCAGCCTCGACGATTACGGCCAGCGCCTGGCGCGGCTCGATACGCTGAAGCGGCTCATCAGCGGCCAGGTGGATGTGGTGTCGGCGCTGCAGAATATCGTCATCGCCGGCGGCCGGCGTCTGTCGCCCTTTGTCGCGCCGCTGCTCGAACTGCTTCCGGACCGGCGCCATATCGCCCGTGAAGTCCGGCATTCCTTCGCGCAGTTCGGCAAGCGCAAGGTGCCGCTGACGCTGATTTACAGTGAGGGCGACGTCGGGCTCGATCACGTCTATTTCCATTTCGGCCCGCGCGGGGCCAAGCTGTCCCGCTATCCGAACGTGCGGCTGCTGATGCTGCCGGATGCCGACCATAATCTGACGCCGCCGCAGTCGCGGAAATTCGTGCTCGACGAGATCATCCGTCTCGCCAGAGCATGATCGGGATTTCGTACAGGTGGGATCAGCGGCTTTCCGCGGCGATATCAAGCGATCTGTAGAGATCGATATAGCGGCCTGCGACGATATCCCAGGAATAGCCGCGCGCGGCGTCGAGAAGTCTCGCGCGGACGACGTCCGGTTCGCGCGAAAGATCCTCGTAGGCTGATTCGATCGCCGTGGCGGCTGCTTCAGGATGGGTGAAATCGGTGAGTTTGATGGCGGGATGTCGGGCGGCGAGCGTCTGAAAGGCATCGTTGGCGTTCAGCACCGGCAGCAGGCCGGCGCTCATCGCCTCCAGTGCCACCAGCCCGAAACCTTCATATTCCGAGGCGGAGGCGAAGAGCGAAGCCTCGGCGATAACGCGGCGGATGGTGTCGTTATCGGGCGACACATGCAGCGTGACGCGGCCGGTGAGGTTGCGGCTTTCGATCTCGCCGTCGACATCCCTCCGGTTCAGGTCGGATTCGGCGCCGACGATGTCGAGATGCCATTCGGGGTCGCGGGTCTTCAGCGTGGCCATCGCATCGAGCAGGTGGTCGAGCCGCTTGTTCACCGAGAAACGGCCGATCGTGACGACGCGGCGCTTTGGCCGGCGCGAAGCGGTATCGGCGAATTTGCCGATATCGGCGCCGTTTTCGATCAGCAGGCTGTCGGGCGCGATCTCGGAAAACTGCTTGAGATCGGAGGCGCTGCAACAGACGACGCGCCGGTAGGCCATCGCCGAGGCGCGGGTCAGTGTCCTGAACCAGATCTTCTTGATCGCGGCGTATTTCCTGGTGTGGAAGAAGCCGCCATGGGTGGTAACGATCATCGGCTTGCCGTGCAGCAGCCGACCCCAGGCGAGAGCGTCGAAGAAGAAGTCGATGGCGTGGACATGCACGAGATCGGCATCGCCGAGATGGCGGAAAACCTGTGGCGCCAGCGGGTAACGGCTGCTGCCCGACCAGGGAATGCGCACGACTTCGATGCCGTCGATGTCTTCGCGAGGCGGCAGCTTTTTCTCAGGTGCGGTGAACAGCGAATCCAGCGTCACGACGCGGACGCGATAACCGCGGCGGACGGTCTGGCGGGCGAGATTGGCGACCACGTCTTCCAGGCCGCCGCGATTGGGCAGGAACTGGCGCACGACATGGACGATCAGCGGAGCGGTTTCCGGCTGCGGATTCCCGTGCTCCCTGTCTGCCTCGACGATCGCCATTTTTCACCTATCGCTGCGCGTGCCAAGCTCGTGTTGGCGCGGATTTTATAGCAGCGACCAGATATCTCAGGCGTTAAGGCGTGGTTTCAGCGGTGTCGTGGAGAGGCGATTCTTGGCGACAGGGTTAACCGTATCTGACGGGAATTCAGAAGGCTTTGAAGGTGAGGGTCGTCAACGAGCGGACGATGCCTGGTATATTGGCGATGTTGTCGTTGATGAACTTGCCGATATCCTGACCTTCCTCGATGTAGACCTTCAACAGCAGGTCGTAGTCGCCGCTTGTGGAATAGAGCTCCGAGACCAGTTCGGTCTGGTATATGGCGTCGGCGACCTCATAGGTCTTGCCGGGGGCGCATTGGAGCTGGACGAAGATCGGCTTCATGGGGATTTCCTGAAAGGTTTGTTTGGGGCGCATAATGGTCGAAACCGCCATGCCGATGCAAGCCGTTCCTCACAAGGCGGGGCCGGCGGCCGCTTCCGCGACGATCCAGTCGCGAAAGGCGGCAAGCGGCGCATAGTCGGCGCGCTCGGACGGAAAGGCGAGATAATAGCGTTCGCGGCTTTCCATTTCACGGTCGACGGCAGCGACGAGGTCGCCGCGCCGGAGTTCCTCCCGCATGAGGAATGTCGGCAATAGCGCGACGCCGAGACCGGTGATCGCGGCTTGTGCTGCGGTGGCGAACTGATCGAACAGCATGCCGTGCACGCTATCGAAGGCAACGCCGTTGCCGGCGAGCCATTGCTCCCAGGCGTCGGGCCGCGTCGTCAGGTGCAGAAGCGGAACGGTGAGCAGATCCTCCGGTTTCGAAATCGCATATCGCTTCAGAAAATCGGGGCTGCAGGCCGGCACCGTGCGCTCCGACATCAGAAAAGTCAGTTCGGCGCCCGGCCAGTGCGGATGGCCGAAGTGAATGGCGGCGTCGATCGAATCGAGACGGAAATCGAAGGGCGAAAGCCGGGTCACGAGATTGATCGTCACGCCGGGATTGGCGGCGAGGAAGCGTCCCAGCCTGGGCGCCAGCCAGCGCGTGCCGAAGGTCGGCAGGATGGCGAGGTTGAGCGTGCCGCCATGCGGATTGGCGCGCAGGTTCAAGGAGGCGCTCGATATCCGCCGCAGCGCCTCGCGGATCTCGCGGGCGTAGCCGTCGCCGGCAAGCGTCAGCCGCATGGTCTGGCGTTCGCGCAGGAAAAGCTCGACGCCGAGCTGCTCTTCCAGCGCGCTCACCTGGCGGCTGACGGCGCTCTGCGTCAGGTCGAGTTCGCGCGCCGCCGCCGTGACGCTGCCGGTGCGGGCGACCGCCTCGAAGGCGGCGAGATGCGAAATCGACGGCAGAAAACGTCTTGAAGCGAGCATGGTCATTCCGGTTCAGAATGAGCTATTTCCGAAATGTCGATATTTCCGGCTTTGTCGAGCTTGTAAAGAGTTTCATCCTGCAAAAACGGAATGAGCCGGAGCCTCCCGATGCCGAAAGTCTTCATTTCCATGCGGATGTGCCGGGCCGGCGCTTCAAGTCCTGGTTTTATGCATTAGACTACCGCCATTCCATTCCATTCCATTCCATTCGATCGGACCGAGCCATGCTGAATGATCCGCGCTCCCACGGCCTCTGGGAAAAGACCGCTCCGCAAGCGCCGGCGACTTCGCCTCTCGAAGGCGCGGTCTCGGCCGACGTCGTCATCGTCGGCGGCGGTTATACCGGCCTTTCTGCCGCGCTCCATCTTGCCGAAGCCGGATCGAAGGTCGTGCTGCTGGAGGCGAAGGAAATCGGCTTCGGCGGCGCGGGACGCAATGTCGGGCTGATCAATGCCGGCATGTGGGTGATGCCGAACGACTTGCCCGGCGTGCTCGGTCCCGTACATGGAGAACGCCTGCTCAATCTGCTCGGCGGCGCGCCGAAGCTCGTCATGGAACTGATCGACAAGCACGGGATTGCCTGCGAGCTCGAACGGAACGGCACGCTGCATTGCGCCGTGGGCGACGATGGGCTGAAGGAACTCGAAGAGCGCGTGGCGCAATGGTCCGCCCGCGGCGCGCCGGTGACGCTGCTCGATGCGGCGGAGACGGCCAAACGCGTCGGCAGCGATGCCTATGCCGGCTCGCTGCTCGACATGCGCGCCGGAACGCTGCAGCCGCTGGCCTATGCGCGTGGCCTTGCCCATGCCGCGGTCGAGGCGGGGGTTACCATCCACACATCGAGCCCGGTCGTTGCAACCGAGCGCAGCGGCAGCCGCTGGAGCGTGAAGACGGCCAAGGGCGACGTCAGCGCGGACTGGATCATCGTCGCGACGGATGCCTACAGCACCGGCCCGTTCGAGCAGGTGCGCAACGAGCAGGTCTATCTGCCCTATTTCAATTTCGCCACCGTGCCGCTCGGCCACAATCTGCGCCAGACGATCCTGCCGGGACGGGAAGGCGCATGGGATACCAAGGACATCCTCTCCTCCTTCCGCATGGACCAGGCCGGCCGGCTCGTCTTCGGCAGCGTCGGGGCGCTGCGCAATACCGGGCTTACAGTGCACAAGAGCTGGGCCAAGCGTGCTTTGAAGCGGCTTTTCCCTGAGATCGGCGATGTCGAATTCGAATGCGAATGGTACGGCCAGATCGGCATGACCGACAACGCGCTGCCGCGCTTCCACAAATTTGCGCCCGGCGTCATCGGCTTTTCCGGTTACAATGGCCGCGGCATCGCCCCCGGCACGGTCTTCGGCCGGACGCTGGCAGAGCATATCCTTGGCCGGCTTTCGGAAGCCGATCTGCCGCTGCCGCTGACCGCGCCCACCGAACCGAGCTTCCGGGCGCTCAAGGAAATATGGTACGAAGCCGGCGCTCAAGTCGCCCATTTCGCCGATGCCCGCTTCTGAGAAGCGATACGCGCTTCCGGGAAGCGATGAACGCTTCTGGGAATAATAAGATTGGAAACACGACAATGACCATCGCCGTCCTCGATCTCGCCACCGAAACCGCCAAGCTGCTTGCCGAACTCGGCGTCGATGCCGGCCGCTATCACGGCGGCACGCTGTCCGTCGCCTCACCGGTCACCGGCAAGGAAATCGGCAGGCTCAGGGAGCATTCCGTTTCCGAGGCGAAGGCGGCGATCGAAGAGGCGCACAAGGCTTTCCTCGAATGGCGTAACGTTCCGGCGCCGAAGCGCGGTGAGCTGATCCGCCTGCTCGGCGAGGAATTGCGCGCCGCGAAGACGGCGCTCGGCCGTCTCGTCTCGATCGAAGTCGGCAAGATCACCTCCGAAGGCCTTGGCGAAGTGCAGGAGATGATCGACATCTGCGATTTCGCCGTTGGCCTTTCCCGCCAGCTCTACGGCCTGACGATCGCCACCGAGCGCTCCGAACACCGGATGATGGAAAGCTGGCATCCGCTCGGCGTGGTCGGCATCATCTCCGCCTTCAATTTCCCGGTCGCCGTCTGGTCGTGGAATGCGGCGCTGGCGATCGTCTGCGGCAATTCCACTGTCTGGAAGCCCTCGGAAAAGACGCCGCTGACGGCGCTCGCCGTGCAGGCGCTGTTCGAAAAGGCGCTGAAGCGCTTCGTCGCCGAAGGCGGCACCGCGCCCGCCAATCTGTCGACGCTGATCATCGGCGGCCGTGATGTCGGCGAAGTGCTGGTCGACCACCCGAAGATCCCGCTCGTTTCCGCCACCGGTTCGACGGCCATGGGCCGTGCCGTCGGCCCGCGCCTGTCGCAGCGTTTTGCCCGCGCCATTCTCGAACTGGGCGGCAACAATGCGGCCATCGTCTGCCCGAGCGCCGATCTCGACCTGACGCTGCGCGGCGTCGCCTTCTCGGCCATGGGCACGGCCGGTCAGCGCTGCACGACGCTGCGCCGTCTCTTCGTCCATGACAGCGTCTACGACCAGCTGGTGCCGCGCCTGCAGAAGGCCTACGGCTCCGTCACGATCGGCAATCCGCTCGAAACCGGCACGCTCGTCGGACCGCTGATCGACGGCCAGGCTTTCGAGAAAATGCAGGCAGCGCTCAACGAGGCGAAATCGGCCGGCGGCAAGGTGACCGGCGGCGACCGTGTCGGCAATGGCCTGACCGATGCCTTCTACGTTCGTCCCGCGCTCGTCGAAATGCCGGAGCAGACCGGCCCGGTCGAGCATGAGACCTTCGCGCCGATCCTTTACGTGATGAAATACAGTGATTTCGACGCGGTGCTGGCGCTGCACAATGCCGTGCCGCAGGGGTTGTCGTCGTCGATCTTCACCAACGACATGCGCGAGGCCGAAACCTTCGTCTCGGCGCGCGGCTCGGATTGCGGCATCGCCAATGTCAATCTCGGCCCGTCTGGCGCTGAGATCGGCGGTGCCTTCGGCGGCGAAAAGGAAACCGGCGGCGGGCGCGAATCCGGCTCGGATGCCTGGAAAGCCTATATGCGCCGCGCCACCAACACGATCAATTACGGCAGGACCCTGCCGCTCGCCCAAGGCGTCAAGTTCGACGTCGAATAAGCCCGGTGCAGAAGGAAGGCGTTGCTCGCGCAGTGGCGCCTTTCTTGACCGAATTGAGATTTATTTCCCTGAAATTTGAAAGATTTAGTCAAGATATTGTGATGTCTTTTTCGGCAAGGCCAAACTTGAAATAGGCAGTCAGGAAAAATATACGCCTCATATCACCGCCGGGTAGCCCGGGTGACATCGCCACGGAGGCCATCATGAACGTTGCTATCAATCGTCTTTCCCATGTGCTCGCGCTAACCGCGTCGCTTCTCTCTGCCACCGCGTTCGCAGGCAGCGCCCATGCGCAGGATGACGGTCTCGTCGTTTACAACGCCCAGCACGAAAGCCTGGGCCGCGAATGGATCGATGCCTTCACCAAGGAGACCGGCATCAAGGTCACCATGCGTCAGGGCAGCGACATGCAGTTCGCCAACCAGATCATCCAGGAAGGCGACGCTTCTCCGGCCGACGTGTTCCTGACCGAGAATTCGCCAGCCATTACGCTGGTCGATGGCGCGGGCCTCTTCGCCCCGGTCGAAAAGGAAACGCTGGACCAGGTTCCCGAGCAGTATCGTCCGGCTGACGGCATGTGGACCGGCATTGCCGCCCGTACCACGGTCTTTGCCTATGACAAGACCAAGCTCACCGAAGACAAGCTGCCGAAGTCGCTGCTCGACCTCGCAGATCCGGCCTGGAAGGGTCGCTGGGGTGCTGCACCCGCCGGCGCCGATTTCCAGGCGATCGTCGCGGCCCTGCTGCAGCTGAAGGGCGAGGACGCCACGAAGGCATGGCTGAAGGGCCTCAAGGACAATGCCACCCCCTACAAGGGCAACAGCGTCGCCATGAAGGCCGTCAACGCAGGCGAAGTCGAAGGGGCCGTCATCTATCACTATTACTGGTTCGGCGATCAGGCGAAGACCGGCGAGAACAGCAAGAATGTCGGCCTGCACTACTTCAAGAACCAGGATCCGGGGGCTTTCGTCAGCGTTTCGGGCGGCGGCATCCTGAAGTCCACGCAGCACATGAAGGAAGCGCAGGCTTTCCTGAAGTTCATCACCGGCAAGGCGGGTCAGGCTGTCCTCAAGGACGGCACCTCCTATGAATATGCCGTCGGCAAGGATGCGGCCTCCAACGACAAGCTGGTCCCGCTTGCCGATCTCAACGCTCCCAAGGTCGAAGCTTCGACCCTCGACAGCAAGAAGGTCGTGGAACTGATGACGGCCGCCGGCCTGATCTGACTTTTCTGCCGCAGGCTTCATCCGGCCAAAACTATTGCTTTTGGCTCAAGAAAACCTTAGGGCATGACGATATCCGGCAACCGTCCCTCAAAGGCGGTTGCCTTCCTTTTTCAGCGTGTGAAGGCATCGGCCTTGCTGCAGGACAACAGATTGCTCGCATCCGGCAACGAGGCGCCGGTCGCGCCGAAGGCCGTGCGACTGGTTTTGCCGCGCGGACGCGTGCCGCACGCTTCCGTGATTCTGCTTGCAACGGTGGTTGCGATCTTCAGCCTCGTGCCGCTCGGCTTCATCGGCTGGATCACCTGCGATGTCGGCTGGGAAACGGTGAAGGCGCTGGTCTTCCGGCCGCGTGTCGGCGAACTCCTGGTCAATACGGTTCTCCTCGAATCGATCACCATTCCGCTGTCGATCGCGCTTGCCGTGACGCTTGCCTGGCTGACCGAGCGGACGGATATTCCCTTCGCCCGGCTCTGGGCTTGGCTGGCGATCGCGCCGCTTGCCGTGCCTGCCTTTGTGCACAGCTATGCCTGGGTCAGCCTCATTCCCGGCATGCGCGGTCTTGAGAGCGGCGTCTTCGTTTCGGTGATCGCTTACTATCCCTTCCTCTATCTGCCGGTCGCGGCCGCATTGCGCCGTCTCGATCCGGCGATCGAGGATGCCGCAGCCTCGCTCGGCCTCGATCCCTGGCGCGTCTTCTTCCGCGCCGTGCTGCCGCAGCTGCGATTTGCCATCTGCGGCGGCTCGCTGCTGATCGCGCTGCATCTGCTGTCGGAATACGGCCTGTTCGTCATGATCCGCTTCGATACGTTCGCGACCGCGATCGTCGACCAGTTCCAGTCTTCCTACAACAGCCCGGCCTCGAACATGCTCGGCGGTGTGCTCGTCGGCTGCTGCCTTTTCCTGCTCGGCCTCGAAGTGCTGCTGCGCGGCAACGAACGTTATGCCCGCGTCGGCTCCGGTTCGCCGCGCCCGGCGGACCGCCGGCGGCTCGGCTGGTTTACGGTGCCGGCCGTCCTGCTGCCTGTGGCGCTGGCGGTGCTGACGCTCGGTGTGCCGCTGGCGACGCTCGGCCGTTGGCTCTATCTCGGCGGGATCGATATCTGGCGCATCGAGGTCGGCAGCGCTTTCCTGCAGACGGTCGTGCTGGCCGTTGCCGGCGGCGTGCTGGCGACGATTGCCGCAGCACCTATGGCCTGGCTTTCCGTGCGCGCGCCCGGCCGCTTCCAGCGCGTGCTCGAAGCCTGCCATTATTATGTCGGCTCTCTGCCCGGCGTCGTCGTGGCGCTGGCGCTGGTGACGATCACCGTGCGCCTCGTGCTGCCGCTCTACCAAACCTTCGCAACCCTGCTCGTCGCCTATGTGATGCTTTTCCTGCCGCGCGCCATGGTCGGGCTGCGCGCCAGCATCGCCCAGGCGCCGGTGGAACTGGAACGCGCGGCGATGGGCCTCGGCCGCACGCCGGGCCAGGCCGTGCGGCAGATCACCATGCGGCTTGCAGCCCCCGGAGCCGCCGCCAGCGTGGCGCTCGCCGCACTCGGCATCACCAATGAACTCACGGCGACGCTGATGCTGTCGCCCAACGGCGTCGATACGCTGGCGACGAAATTCTGGTCGCTGACCAGCGAGATCGACTACGTTTCGGCGGCTCCCTATGCCTTCATGATGATCGTGTTGTCGCTGCCGCTCACATTGACGCTCCACGCCCAATCGAAACGGACCGCCGGCCAATGACGCTGCTCACGATCGACACTATCAGCAAGCGTTATGGCCCGGTCCAGGCGCTGAAGAACATCTCTCTCGAAGTGCAGGCGGGCAGCCGCACGGCGGTGGTCGGCCCCTCCGGTTCGGGCAAGACGACGCTGTTGCGCATCATCGCCGGCTTCGAGCAGCCGGATGCCGGCAGTGTGACGCTGGATGGCGAGGTGCTGGCGGACGGTCCGGATGCGGTGCCGGCCCACAAGCGCGGCATCGGCATCGTTTCGCAGGATGGGGCGCTGTTTCCGCACCTGAGCGTCGCCGAGAATATCGGCTTCGGCTTCGAGAAAAGGGCTGCGGACCGCGAGAAGCGTATCTTCGAGCTTCTCGACATGGTCGAGCTCGACCGCGGCATGCTGGTCAGGCGCCCGCATCAGCTTTCCGGCGGCCAGCAGCAGCGCGTGGCGCTTGCCCGCGCGCTCGGCCGCAAGCCCCGGCTGATGCTGCTCGACGAGCCATTCTCGGCGCTCGATACGGGCCTGCGCGAAAACATGCGCAAGGCGGTTGCCCGCGTATTGCAGGCGGCCGGCATTACCACCATCCTCGTCACGCATGATCAGGAAGAGGCGCTGACTTTTGCCGATCAGGTCGCGGTGCTGAGGGAAGGGCGGCTGATCCAGGCGGGATCGCCGCAATCCTTGTATCTCCATCCCAGGGATCGCGAAACGGCGCTTTTCCTCGGTGATGCCGTGCTGCTTCCCGCCATCATCCGAAACGGCCTTGCGGACTGCGCTCTCGGCCACGTCGCCGTCGAGGGCAGCCGTCAGGGCAAGGCTGAGATCATGCTGCGGCCCGAGCAGATCCGCGTCGTCGCTGATGAAAGCGACCGCAGCCATGCCGGACGTGTCGTTGAGGTGGAATTCGGCGGCGCGGTCTGCACCGTCGCCGTCTCGCTGGATGGAGTCGCCCTGCCGCCGATCCGGATCAAGACCTCGAGCGTCGCGCTTCCCGCGCGAGGCGATCTCGTCCGCCTCGACATTTCAGGCAAGGCGCACGTCTTCGAAAGCTGATCTCAGCCGAACTTGCGCACCAGCTCTTCCGGCTCGATACCTTCGAGCCAGCCGCCGGTAAAGCCGGCGCGCTCGAGCCCGAGGCGGATGGTCGGCGATTGCCGCATCAGCTTCCAGATGAAATCGGAACGCTCGTTCTCGACGGTCATGACGACGAGGCCCTGGTCGATGCCGACGGTGCGGTCGTCGACCCAGCCTTCGGGACGCTTGGTCTGGACCGTCGGATTGAAGCCGCCGGGGAAGCCGCCTTCCAACAGCAGGTTCGGATAGCTGGTCAGAAGCGCCTTGGTGCCGTCGAGGGCCGCTTGCCGGTCATAGGGCAGGCAGGCGAGCGCCGCCCAGGGTGCGATCGTGCCGTCGTCGGGCCCGAGCGGGGCGCCGCGCGCGGCATAGCCCAGAACCTTCGGCTGGCGGCCGCCGCGCATGCGCCGCGTCGGCGGCGGGCCGTCGCAGGCGGTGAAGCCCCAGATATTCCTGTTGTAGCCGACGAACCGGCCGGGATTGCGCTCGGCATAATCCCGCTGGAGATTGATGACGACCTGGGTGTTGCGGAAATAGTCCCAGTTCCGCTCCGCCATCGGCTTGTCCTGAATGCCGCGGAAATCGATCCAGGCATGCGAGAAGAGGTGGATGAAGAGCGGCCCGGCATAGAGATAGGACTGTTCGCCGTGCAGCATCCAGGAATAGCTCGACGTGAAGGCGTCGTAGCAGGATTGCGGGATCGGGTGCGTCGGTGAGGCGAGCGCCAGCGCATAGAGGATGATCGCCTCGTCGAAACCGTGATAGCGCCAGCGCAGGAAGCCGGAAGAGGGCTTCCAGCCCATGGAGATGGTGTCGCCCTTGTTCAGCGCCCAGCGCCAGTCGACGCGCTCGTAGATGAAGGTGGCGAGTTCACGGATCTCGGTCTCGGTCTCGTCGTCCTCGCGGTTGAAATACTGTGCAGCGGTCAGGATGCCGGCGACGAGCAAGGCGGTATCGATGGTCGAAAGCTCGCTGTTCCAGGCGCGATGGCCGGTATCCATGTGCAGAAAGTGGTAGAAGAAACCGCGATGGCCGGTTGCGTGGCGCTCCGTGCCCTGGCGCGCCTCGGCGAAGAAGCGCAGCGTGTTGACCGTACGCTCGGCCGCTTCACCGCGGCTGATCCAGGAGCGTTCGACACCGACGGGATAGGAGGAAAGCGCAAAACCGACGGCCGCGATGCTCGCCGGCACGCCGCCGATCGAGGTATCGGCCACCAGGCCATTTTCGGGATTGGAATATTTCAGGAAGTACTTGAATGCTGAATGCTGCAGCCTGTCGACGAGCGCGGCATCAATGTCTTCAATCCGTTGCAGCATAGGCTCCTACCCAACTGTTGCATCGCCCCATGGTTCAACATGGTAGGCGTCCCCCGGCAAATCAAACCTTTTTGATTCGTAGGGATAAGAGAACACAAAAGCGGCAGGGATGGTGTTAATAATTATCCGTGAAATACTATCTAGGATAAGTAATATAAGCAGTGCAGCAAAAGGACAGGTTTTCACCCGTCTGGCACAGGCTATTTTCAGCAATACTTGCTTCCGTTGACGCGATGTGGAGCGGCCTGACGATGGCTATCGTCCGACCGCGTAAGCCTGCATCAAACGCGGCGTGGCTGCGGCGCGTATGAGCCCGTCGGCATCGCGCCGGGCGGCGGTCAGCCGGCCGATGGTCCAGGGCTCGGCGACCGTCAGCCTGTGGCCCTTGCGCGCCAGCGCATCGAGCACATCGGTGCCGAAATTCGCCTCCGCCATCAGGCTGCCGGGCTCCCGGGTGCGCGGATAGAAAGAGCTCGGAAAATGGGCAGTGTGGAACAGCGGCTGATCGATCGCCGCCTGCAGGTTCAGCCTGTGGTGGGCATAGCGCAGGAAGAAGGAGAGCTGCCATTGCTCCTGCTGATCGCCGCCCGGCGTGCCGAAGGCGAGGGTCGGGCGGCCCTCGTAGAGGCCGAGCGAAGGCGTCAGGGTCGTGCGCGGCCGTTTGCCGGGCGCAAGTGAGGTCGGCAGGCCCGGCTTCAGCCAGAACATCTGGGCGCGGGAATTGAGGCAGAAGCCGAGGCCCGGCACGGTGGGCGAGGATTGCAGCCAGCCGCCCGACGGCGTGACGGAGACCATGTTGCCGTCGCGGTCGATCACGTCGATATGCACGGTATCGCCGCGCTTTTCGGAAAGATGCGCCATGGTCGGCTCGTAGACGATGCCGGTCTTCGATTCCGCGCCGAGCATGTTCATCGTCAGATCGTGCTGCGCCTCGAAGCCGGGAACGATGCCGGGGCGAAGATCGAGCGAGGCGTGCGCGCCGACGAGCCTGCGGCGCTCGGCGGCATAGGTCTCCGACAGGAGATGCGCGATGGGAATTTCGGAAAAATTCGGGTCGCCGTAATAGACTTCGCGGTCGGCGAAGGCGAGCTTCATCGCCTCGGCGACGGTGTGGACGAAATCGGCGCCGGCGGGGTCCATCGCGGCGAGATCGAAGCCCTTGAGGATCGAGAGCGCCTGCAGGAAGACCGGGCCCTGGCCCCAGGGGCCTGATTTGGCGATCGTCCAGCCGTGATAATCATAGGTCTGAGGCTCCTCGATCGTCGCCGACCAGTTCGCCATGTCGTTTGCTGTCAGTACGCCCTTGTGGCGGCTGCCGCTCGCATCCATGATCTCGGCGGTCTTCAGGTAGTCGTCGATCTTCTCGGCGATGAAGCCGCGATAGAAGGCGTCGCGCGCCGCTTCCACCTGCGCCTCCCGGCCGCTCTTCGTCTCGGCCTCGGCGATGACACGCTTCCAGGTTTCGGCCAGCACCGGATTGCGGAAATTCGTATGCCCCTCGGGAACGCTGCCGCCCGGCATCCAGGTCTGGTGCGAGGTCGGCCATTCCTTTTCGAAGAAAGCCGCCAGCCCCTTGATGGTGGCTGAGACGCGCGGCAACAGGGGATGGCCGTGCTCGGCGTAGTAGATCGCCGGTTCCAGCACGTCGCGCACGCTCATCGTGCCGTAATCGCGCAGCATCAGCATCCAGCCGTCGAAGGCGCCGGGAATGACCGTGGCCAGCAGGCCGTCGCCGGGGATCAGCGTCAGGCCTTCGCTCGCATAGTGCTCGATCGTCGCGCCGGCGGGTGCAGGCCCTTGCGCGCAGATGACTTCGACCTTGTCCTTCTTCTTCGAATAGATCAGCGCCGGCAGGTCGCCGCCCGGGCCGCAGAGATGCGGCTCGACGATCTGCAGTACGAAACCCGTGGCGATTGCCGCGTCGAAGGCATTGCCGCCCTTTTCGAGAATGCTCATGCCGACGGCCGAGCCGATCCAGTGCGTCGAGGTGACGACGCCGAAGGTGCCGAGGATTTCCGGGCGGGTCGTGAATGCGGTCATTGCAGCTATCCTCTCGGGAAACGTGCCTTGGGCGAATCGGCTGGACTTTACAACTGAGCCGAGCGCGAGGAGAGGAAAACCTCAGGCTCGAAGGCAAAATCCTTGTCGAAGGGATAGGTCGGATGCTGCTTGCGCAGCCGCGGCAGGCGCTCGACGAACTGGTCGACCACGCCGGGCGAGAGCGCCATCAGGTTCGGATTGGCGATCGGCGCCAGCTCCGGTGAGAGATAACCCGATTTGACGACGATGATTTTCGCCCGGTGCGGATCGAGGCCGAGCCGGGTGAAATCGACGATATTGTGATAGGGCCGGTGTTTTGCCGAGAGCACGAGATCGATGCCGTCGATCGAAACGACCGCCTGCCGGTCGGAGGGATCTGATGTTTCGTGCAGGAATTTCACGGTGAAGCGGGCGGTGACCGGCTTGCTGCCCTTGGTATCGAGAGAAGCGCCGACGCTGAGGGTGAGTTCCGCACCGATACCTGCGGCATGACAGGCCTCGGTCGCTGCCTTGTCGGTGATGCCGGCGAAGACGACGCCGGTGGCGCCCCTGGCGATCAGTTCCGCCAGCACGTCGGCCCGGTCCCCGACGCCGCCGCCGGTTGGATTGTCGCCGGATTCGGCGAGCACGACAGGCGCGGTCGGGCTTGCGATCGATCTTGCCACGCACTCTTCGATCGAGCCGGTCTCGCAGCCGAAGACGAAATCTCCGCGTGCATCCCAATAGGCCTTGGCGAGACGCTTGGCCTCACGCTCCAGCACGGCGCGGTCGGTGCCGGTCATGATGGCCGCGGCGGTGGCGCGCGGTTCGTCGGCCCAGACGTAACCGACCATCAGGGATGCATCCCAGACGCCACAGATCGCGTCGATCTCGGGCAGCATGGCATATAGGCTCTTAGCCGGCTCATCGACTGTGCTGGTGCGCTCGCCAGGCAGCACGACCGGGATCGGAGCCCAGAGAACGGCCGGCCTCACGCCGGTTTTCAGGCTCCTCACCAGCATGGAGACGGAGCGGCGCATCGTCTCCTCGACATCGATATGCGGCGCCGTGCGATAGGTGGAGTAGATGTCGAGCGCATCGATGATGCGCTGCGTGACGTTGCCGTGCAGGTCATAGCTTGCCGAAACCGTGCAGTCCTCGCCGACCAGCGCGCGCGCCGCACTGATCCAGTCGCCCTCGGCATCCTCCATGCCCTCGACATACATGGCGCCGTGCATGGCAAGATAGAGGCCGTCGAGCGGCAGCATCGGCTTCAGCCGCTCGAGAAATTCGTTCTTGAAGGCTTCATAGGCGACGCGCGAAACCGGGCCGCCGGCAATGGCGCGGGCATGGATCGTCGGCAGGAATTCGGCATCATAGTCCTTGAGGAAAGCGAAGTAGGGCGAATCCAGCAGTGCGTCCCCACGCACCACGCGAAAATCCTTCTCCTCATTCAGGACGGGGTTGTATGTGCTGCATTCGATATGAATGCCACCGACGGCGATGCGCATGGGGGACCTCAGGTGTTGGAAGCAATCAGGACATTATAGGCGGTAGGGCCGGCACTTCTTGCCCGGACATCGGCATCGATGTGCCAAGCGTAGATCAGCATCACCGACCGATTTCTCGTTATGATCGACTGAACATGAAGATTCTCGGCCTGAAGATGCGTTCATTTCTGCCTCGACAACAGATTTACAAGCGAACCAATCAACTGCAATAAGTTGCAAACTCGATCTGGGTCAACGACGAGATCGATGGCACGCCTTGTTCAACCGGTGGGACAAGGAGGCGCGGAAATCGTGCGTCAGGCGCATTGCAATCAGCTAGAACACGGCAAAAGGAAATCTTCGAATTTGCATGGCTTACAATGTTACGTGAGAAAAATTTCTTTTGGGATACTCTTGCTGAGCAAACCACAAGCTAGCGCTGAAAGTTAACGACTCCAATTTCGCGATGGAGTTTAATACGCTGAGCCCTTTCCGAGACTCCTTTTTGGATGAAGCTTATGTGGGACGAAAAGCCGGAGCATTGCAAGGCGACTGGGTTATCGCGGCCTATCCGAGTCGCCTATCTCGTTAATTTGGATGAGTGTCCTGATATTTTGTTGGACGCAATTTTTGACGAGTCATATAGCCGATGGGGTGGGCGAAGAACTGCAATAGTCCCGGCGAACGAATCGGGAATCGATCAACGATATTCTGAGTGGCTCCATTTTTTTGACGCCGACATTATATATAGCTTTGTTCCACTTTCAGATGGTGCGGTCGAATCTTTACATGAGCAATACGCACCCGCTCTATTAACTGAACATGTAATATATCGGGCTGAGGTTGAGGACCCCTCTAACTATCGTATCGCGCTTCCTATCACGGCACTTTCAAGTTTGTCGGTACTGCCAGCATTCCTCAGTCGACCTGGCCCATTCTCTCCGATAGCTAAAAACGCACAGATCTTAGACACATTCTCCAGCCAAGCGACGTATCCTTTCCTCCGTGAGAACTTCGGTCTTTTGGGGATAAGCTTTCAGCCGACTTTCGCCCTAGCTCATTCGGACCTTCTTGCGCCTCTGACGCTAATTTCACCTGCAGATCACGAGAATGGCCGCTTGATGAAAAATCCTTCGGCTATCTACGTTCACGAAGAACAAGATGTGATTGACGCTCTGGCAGAAAGGAATCGTCCTCTTCTGACCCTAGCCAACCTTTCTGAGATGTTTGCTCCGTACCTGTCTGGCTTCGACAATGGGGTCAATAATGGACTGACCATCGTGGTGGGTAGCACTGCGAAAGATCGAGTAGCGTTCTGGAATGGACTGCATTCTAGGGACCGAACTCGACCTTACCAAATTTCGCACCTACGGATCCCGGAGGAGCGTTTTGATGATGCCGATTTTCTGAAGGGGCTGTGCAGAGTATTGCGTCTTCGAGGGTGGGGGAATTCGAACCGTAGTGATAGTGTTTCGCTAGAATCCTGTTCCGTTGATGAAAAACGATTGCGAGCGATGGCCAACGCGCTTCGTCAGGCTGGTAGCTTTCATTCTGCCAGTGTTCGAAATCTGACTGATCCATCAGAAGTGATACCCTCCTTTCCCCGTAATCGCGGTGCTTACTTTACAAACGGTAGCGTGTTTGAAGAACCAGAAGCGCGTGCATCCATGGATTTTCGTGGGCGACATTTTGCGGTGCCGATGGTTCCGCCATGGCATTTAACCGAGTCTCTGCCGCCTTCGCAGATGCGGAATGGCAGTTGGATGGTAGATCTGTCCATAGAGCGGGAAGTAGATCACAGTCGATTTTCCAATGTTCGACACATCTGGATGTTGCCCAGACGTATCAGGATCGAACGAGCATTTTCCCTTGACATAGATAAAAAGCAACGCAACGCAGCGGCAAATGATTTGTTGAGACCGTCACGACTCGGCGAGCTAAGTTTTTCCGCCAATCTGGATCAGCGGTCCGTTAAGCTCACACTTCCCGAAGATGATCTTTCTGCTATGCGGCTGGGTGTTCAAAACGACTTTGAGTGGCGGCAGTTTAATTCAGCAAAGAAGGATTCGCCTCACGCACGGTTACGCTTTGAATGGTCCGATATATCAGACAAAGGCAAGTATCTCCTCGGCGTGTTGCAAATGTTCGATGACGTGCCCACCGCATTTCGCGTTCTAATGGATAGCTTTTGGCGTGAGGAGTTTCAGCTTTTTGGGGCGTCGTTACTCGAAAAAAGAGCGGATCTGCCTTCCCGGGTCGTCCAGACCTTGCGCAACAGACTTGGTCAAAGAATGGGGCCTCTTCGTTTAGAAACGGAGGCTCAGCTTCAGAGGCTCGGCCAGATTGCCCTTACGGTAGCTGCCGAACTACGCGCCGAAACTGTCAGTCGAACTTACAGCAACCTTAGGACACATTGGGAGAAAATGACTTCAGATTGGCTCGTTTCGATGCCTTTAGGTGATGAAAATATAACGGATGAAGAGAGGGCGCGGGATGACGCTTATTATAGGGACCCATATTTGCTGGATCGCTCCGTTCAATACCTCTGCGAGCGCAATGTGCTGTTTCAGGGCTATGGCTGGACGTGTAAGAGTTGTTACAACAAAAACTGGGTCGGAGTGGAAGCGTTTGGTAAAACTATAAAGTGCGTTATCTGCCGAACTAATCGCGCTGCTCCTGTGTCAGAGGAATGGCATTTCAAGCCTAATGGCTTTTTTATTGATGCCTATCGTCTTCATGGAACTGAGCCAGTTGTATGGTCTTTGTGGAGATTGTTTGAGGAGGCACGCTCATCTTTTTATTTCGCGCCGTCATTGCGGCTTTGGAAGAACTATCCTCGCAACGAAACTAACAAGCATTGGGACGTAGAAATTGATGCGTTGGCGGTGGCTGATGGTCAACTCTATGCGATAGAGGCTACACGATCGAAAGATCTTGATGATGAGGAGCTAAAAAAGCTGCAACTTATGGCGGAGCGCATTCGGCCCGACACATTGATTGTGACCTGCACAGCAAACTCCGACTCAGCTGCAGCGAAGCTTCACAGGCGTCTAATCGAGAAAATGCCTGTCGGGGTTGCCGTCCGCGTCGAGATTTTTCGGCCGGAAGACCTTCACACAAGCCCCAATCTGCCGCCATAATATATTGAGCATCGGCCTGGAGCCTTGCAAACCATCGACAATCCGTTCGGCACGGGTTGCCGCCTGTCTCTGGGGCAAACTGTTGCCTATATCTTCGATATGGACATTCAGGAAAACTGGAGCGGGCGAAGGGATTCGAACCCTCGACCCCAACCTTGGCAAGGTTGTGCTCTACCCCTGAGCTACACCCGCTCAATCCGCATCGGTCCGGGGTAGTCGTTGGACCGTGGGCGCCGCCTCGTGGCGACGGGCGCTATATGGCCTAACGGATTTTCAAATGCAACAGGGAAATGACGAAGAGACGAAGAAAAAATTCCGATGCCCGCGTAAGCGGAGCGGAAAGGCCGCAAATGCGGGGGTAGGGCGTCGGTTCCGAAGATTGCCAAACGATGTGGACGGACTTAATCAGGACGCCTCGACCTTTCCCTATCCCATCCAATGG
Source organism: Rhizobium sp. BR 249 (assembly GCF_047445895.1). NCBI lineage: Bacteria > Pseudomonadati > Pseudomonadota > Alphaproteobacteria > Hyphomicrobiales > Rhizobiaceae > Rhizobium > Rhizobium sp. BR 249. The sequence goes on from NZ_JARWKX010000010.1 coordinate 178,983, forward strand.
ATTGCCCGATGTCCGAAAAGACCCCCAAGACAAGAGAAGAACTGTTCGCCTTCCTCGACGGGCTCGGCATCGCCCATAAGACGCTCGATCACGCGCCTGTTTTCACCGTGGCCGAATCGGTTGCGCTGCGCGACGAGATCCCCGGCGGCCACACCAAGAACCTCTTCATCAAGGACAAGAAGGACAGGTATTTCCTGCTGACCGTGGAGGAAAATGCCGAGGTCGACCTCAAGCAGGTGCATAATTTGATCGGCGGGTCCGGCCGGGTCTCCTTCGGCCGCGCCGAAAAGCTGATGGAATATCTCGGCGTCATTCCAGGGGCCGTCACCGCGTTCGGCGCCATCAACGATACCGCTCAGAGCGTCACCTTCGTGCTCGATGCCGATCTGATGCGTGAGGAGATCGTCAACTGCCACCCGCTTTCCAACGACGCGACGACATCGATTGCGAGCGGTGATCTCATCCGTTTCATGGAAGCGACGGGACATAAGCCGCTTGTCTTGAAAGTGACGTCCTGACATACGATTTTAGCGCTGAAGCGCGTGGCGGTCTTTTGGATTCGCTCGTCGCGCCTTAAACTTGGTTTTGTGTATGTCTTTATCGCAGAACCGCGACACATATTTGCGCGACGTGCTTTAAGCAAAGACGCCGGCAGGATCGGCGCGGCGGGAGATACCTATGAGCGGCAGCAACAATCCCTATAACGGTTCCTTCGGAAATCAGATGTCGGCGACGGCAAGCTTCGGCGCTCAGCCGGAACCCGCGGCCGCGGCCGGGAGCTACATCAAGGACACGACGACCGCGAACTTTTCCAAGGACGTCATCGAGGATTCGCGCAAGCAGCCGGTGCTGGTCGATTTCTGGGCGCCCTGGTGCGGTCCGTGCAAGCAGTTGACGCCGGTCCTGGAAAAGGTCGTCAACGAAGCCAACGGCCGGGTCCGGCTGGTCAAGATGAATATCGACGACCATCCCTCGATCGCCGGCCAGCTCGGCATCCAGTCCATCCCCGCCGTCATCGCCTTCGTCAACGGCCGCCCGGCCGATGGTTTCATGGGCGCGGTGCCGGAGACCCAGATCCGTCAGTTCATCGATCGCATCGCCGGTCCGGCCGGCGCCGATGAGGCGGCCGAGATCGAAGCCGCGCTGACGGAAGCGGCGGAGCTGCTGACGGCCGGCAACATCAATGAGGCGGCCCAGCTTTACGCCGCCGTGATGCAGGCCGCTCCCGAGAACGCCAAGGCGCTTGCCGGCATGGCCGAATGCATGATCGCCGCAAACCAGCATCAGCGGGCCCGCGAAGTCCTGACGGACTTGCCGGAAGAGGTGGCCAAGGATGCCGGTATCCAGGCGGTGCTGAAGAAGCTCGACCAGATCGAGGAGGCCCGCAAGCTCGGCGACCCCGTCGCGCTCGAAGGCGAACTGGCGGCAAATCCCGATAATCACGAGGCGCGGCTGAAGCTCGCCAAGATCCTCAATGTCGAAGGCCGGCGCGACGAAGCGGCCGAACATCTGCTTCATATCATGCGCAGGGATCGTGCTTTCGACGATGACGGGGCGCGGCGCCAGCTGCTGCAGTTCTTCGAGGTCTGGGGCTTCAAGGATCCGGCGACGGTTGCCGCCCGGCGCAAGCTCTCGGCGATGCTGTTTTCCTAGAGCAATTCCAGGCAAAGCGCTTTGCCGGGAATTGCGTAAATCCAAAAGGTTAGAGCGGTTCTGCGCTTCCGTGAAAAGCTGAACCGCTCTAAAGTGCCGTGCCGGCGGGGCGCTGCGGAATCTCGGAATTCGGGTGCGATCCTTTCCGATCGATTCCGATTTTCGGGGTTATCCGCCAAGTTTCGAGCATCTGCCCTTGCGTTTTTGGACAGGGGCACCACATTCTCGTCAGACGGGCATGCCCGTTACAAGAATGCGGGACGGTTTCATGCAAGTCGGGAATGCCAGATACCTGAAGCCGGGCGATCTGCCTGATACGATCGCCGTCTTCCCCCTGACCGGTGCCCTTCTCCTGCCGGCCGGGCAACTTCCTCTCAATATCTTCGAGCCGCGCTATCTCGCGATGCTGGATGCGGCCCTTGCCGGAAACCGGCTGATCGGCATGGTCCAGCCAGCGCTCGGCGAACACGAGGACAAGGGCGGCGAGCACAATCTCGCCACCGTCGGCTGCCTCGGCCGCATCACCTCCTTCGCCGAGACCGGCGACGGGCGCTATATCGTGTCGCTGACCGGCGTCTGCCGCTTCCGCCTGCTGGAGGAGAAAGCGACCAGCGATCCCTTCCGCAGCTTCCGCATCGTTCCCTTCATCGCAGACCTCTCGGCCGAGGCCGAGGAGGAAGCCGTCGACCGCACGGCGCTTCTGACGGCCTTCAAGGCCTATCTCGACGCCAACAAGCTCGAGGCCGACTGGGAGAGCGTCGAGCGGGCGAGCAATCTGACGCTCGTCAATTCGCTCGCCATGATGTCGCCCTTCGGGCCGGCGGAAAAACAGGCGCTGCTCGAAGCGCCCGATCTCAAGACGCGGGCGGAGACGCTGATCGCCATTACCGAGATCGTGCTGGCGCGCGTCTTCGGTGACTCCGACACGGTTCTGCAGTAGACTTCGGCCATGGACGAAAAACTCAGCCGCGTCGATCCGAAGCTGCTCGAACTCCTGGTCTGCCCGCTTTCCAAGGGGCGGCTTTCCTATGATCGCGAGCATAATGAACTCGTTTCGGAAAAGGCGCAGCTTGCCTATCCGATCCGCGACGGCATTCCGATCATGCTGGTGTCCGAGGCCCGCCGCCTCGACGAATAATCTGCTTCCTTAAATCGTCTGGCCGGCCAGCAGGCGCGGATTGTCCTTCGCCGTGGTTCCCGCCGCCTCACCGATGAAAAAGGATTTGAGGCGCGGCAGGCGGTCGACGATGCCGAGGCCGACGTCGCGGGCGATGCGGATCGGGGTGGCGTCATTGGAGAAGAGCCGGTTCAGCACGTCGGTCGTCACCCCCATGCGGAAAGTGTCGAAGCGCCGCCAGGTCTGGTAGCGCTCGAGAATGTTGATCGAGCCGATATCGAGGCCGAGGCGGTCGGCCTCCACGATGGTTTCGGCGAGGGCCGCGACATCCTTGAAGCCGAGATTGAGGCCCTGTCCGGAAATCGGATGAATGCCGTGGGCGGCGTCGCCGGCGAGCGCGAAGCGCGGCGCGACGAAGGAACGGGCGAGCGTCAGGCCGAGCGGGAAGGCGCGCTTGTCGCCGACGACCTTCAGCGCGCCGAGCTTATGGCCGAAGCGGCGTTCCAGCTCCTCCTCGAAGATCAGATCGTCGGCAGTGACCAGCCGGTCGGCATCGTGCGTGCGTTCCGTCCAGACGAGCGAGGAGCGGTTGTTCCGCAGCGGCAGGATGGCGAAGGGGCCAGCCGGCAGGAAATGTTCCTCGGCGCAGCCTTCATGCGGCCGCTCGTGTTCGACCGTCACGACGATGCCGGACTGGCCGTAATCCCAGGTGACGGTCTTGATGCCGGCGAGATCGCGCAGCTTCGAGCGCACACCGTCGCAGGCGACCAGCAGCCGCGTGTCCAGCGTGCTGCCGTCCGAAAGCGTGACGGTGGCATGGCTGTCCTGCGTCTTCAATTCCACGGCGCTCAGCCCATGGCGGATATCGATGCCGAGCCGCTCGCAGGCGCCGCGCAGTGCTGCGACCATGGCGACATTCGGGATCATATGGGCGAAGGGGCGGCCGTCCTCCACCTCGCCGTCGAAGGTGAGGAATACCGGACGCACCGGATCGGAGGTCTTGGAATCGGTGACGATCATCTTGGTGATCGGCTGCGCTTCCGGCTCGATTTCGTTCCAGATACCGAAAACTTCGAGCATCTTCGAGGCCGCGGCGATGATGGCAGAGGCGCGTGTATCGCCTTTCCACACATGTTCGGGCGCCGCCTCGACGACGGCGACATTGAGATGGGGTGCCGCCTGCTTGACCGCGACGGCGACGGAAAGGCCGACATAACCCCCACCCACAACCAGCATGTCCCGCATCGCGCCGCTCCCGTACCTTGTGCCTCAGATGTGATCTATATAGATCATCGCAACTTCACTTCCTACCACGGCGAGACGTACAAAATGACGCGTGAGACATCAGGGCCTTCGGCGATGGAGACGCTGCTTTCGACGCTCGATCTGGAGCCGATCGAGGTGGATATCTTCCGCGGCCGCAGCCCGCAGGTCGGCTGGCAGCGGGTGTTCGGCGGCCAGGTGATCGGCCAGGCGCTGATGGCGGCGCAGCGCACCATCGAGGCCGAGCGCTTCGTCCATTCGCTGCATGCCTATTTCATGCGCCCCGGCGATCCCTCGGTACCGATCATCTATCAGGTCGAGCGAATCCGCGACGGATCGAGCTTCAACACAAGGCGGGTGGTCGCGATCCAGCATGGCAAGGCGATCTTCGCGCTCTCGGCCTCCTTCCAGGGGGAAGAGCCCGGCTTCGATCACCAGATCATAGTGCCTGATGTGGCGATGCCCGAGGCGCTGCTCGGCGAACAGCAGATCAAGGAGCAGTATCTCGCGCATGCGCCGGAAGCGATCCGCAAATACTGGCAGCGCGAGCGGCCGATCGAGATCCGCCCCGTTTCGCTGACGCATTATTTTTCCGACGAGAAGCTCGATCCGAGGCACGACGTCTGGGTGCGCGCCACCGGCCCGGTCCCCGACGACCGGCTCTACCAGGCGGCGGTGCTTGCCTATCTCTCGGACATGACGCTGCTCGATACCTCGCTCTATGCCCACGGCACGTCCATTTTCGACCAGAGCCTGCAGGTGGCGAGCCTCGATCATTCCATGTGGTTCCACAGGCCCTGCAAACTCGACGACTGGTTGCTCTATACGCAGGACAGCCCGTCGGCGTCGGGCGCCAGAGGGCTGACCCGCGGCAGCCTGTTTACGCGATCGGGCGCCCTGATCGCCTCCGTTGCTCAGGAGGGTCTGATTCGGAAAAAGGCAAATGATTAAATAAGGTGCATATTTTTGAATTTGCGCATTATTTGTGCGCTTATTGGCCAATCATTTGCCTGTTTATTGGCGCTCTTTCATAAATTCTTTATTTTTCAATAAGTTATATCGCGTCTCGAATCTGGCACGCCCTTTGAATGTCTATCGCCGGTCGCTGTTCAGGAACGTCAGCGGCAAGGAGAGTCGGCTCCGCGCCGAGGATAACGAAGGATGGGAAACCAGATGAAAATTGTGATGGCTATTATCAAGCCGTTCAAGCTCGATGAGGTCCGCGAAGCGCTTACGGCGATCGGTATTCAGGGCCTGACCGTGACCGAAGTGAAGGGCTACGGGCGCCAGAAGGGGCATACCGAAATCTACCGCGGCACCGAATATGCGGTCAGCTTCCTGCCGAAGCTCAAGATCGAAATCGCCGTTGCATCCGAACTCGTCGACAGAGCCGTCGAAGCCATCGCGGCGTCGGCCAAGACCGGCCAGATCGGTGACGGCAAGATTTTCGTCTATTCGATCGATCATGCCGTGCGCATCCGCACCGGCGAAACCGATTCTGAAGCGCTGTAAGAGCGGCAGAGCAAGGAGCTTTATTCCAATGTCAATTTCGAAGTTTTCCTCCACCTTTGCGCTGGCTTGCGCAGCAACGGCTGCGCTTCTGGCGCCGGCCGTCGCTTTCGCACAGGAGACCGCGCCAGCCGCTGCTGCTGCCGCTGCGCCCGCCTTCACCATGGACAAGGGTGACAATACCTGGATGCTCGTCTCCTCGGCGCTCGTGCTGCTGATGACGATCCCCGGCCTTGCGCTTTTCTACGGCGGTCTCGTGCGCGCCAAGAACATGCTCTCCGTGCTGATGCAGGTCTTCATGATCACCGCCGTCGTGGCGCTGCTCTGGGTGACCTACGGCTATTCGCTCGCCTTCACCGACGGCGGCTCGCTGAACAGCTTCGTCGGCGGCTTCTCCAAGGCGTTCCTCGCCGGCGTCAACACCTCGTCGCTCGCCGAAACCTTCTCGAAGGGCGTGGCCATTCCGGAATACACCTTCATCGTCTTCCAGATGACCTTCGCCTGCATCACGCCCGGCCTGATCGTCGGCGCCTTCGCCGAGCGCATCAAGTTCTCGGCCGTCATGCTCTTCGTCGTGCTCTGGGTCACCTTCATCTACTTCCCGATGGCGCACATGGTCTGGTTCTGGGGCGGTCCGAGCTCCTACACCGCGCCGGCCGGCCTGATCTTCTCCTACGGCGCAATCGACTTCGCCGGCGGCACGGTCGTTCACATCAATGCCGGCATCGCGGGCCTCGTCGGCGCCATCATGCTCGGCAAGCGCACGGGCTATAAGAAGGAAATCATGGCGCCGCACTCGATGACGCTGACCATGGTCGGCGCATCGCTGCTGTGGGTCGGCTGGTTCGGCTTCAACGCCGGCTCCAACCTCGAAGCCAATGCCTATGCATCGCTCGCCATGATCAACACCTTCGTTGCGACGGCCGCTGCCGCCGTATCCTGGTGCATCGTCGAAAGCCTGGCACGCGGCAAGGCTTCCATGCTCGGCGGCGCTTCGGGTGCTGTCGCCGGTCTCGTCGCCATCACTCCGGCGGCAGGCTTTGCCGGCCCGATGGGCTCGATCGTTCTCGGCCTCATCGTCTCGCCGGTCTGCTACTTCTTCGTCGACGTCGTGAAGAACAAGTTCAACTACGACGACAGCCTCGACGTCTTCGGCGTTCATTGCATCGGCGGTATCCTCGGCGCTCTCGGTACCGGCATCCTCGTCAACCCGGCTCTCGGCGGCGCCGGCATCGTCGATTATTCGACGGCCGATTTCGCAGCCACCTATGCCGGCACGGCAACCCAGGTCTTGAACCAGGCCAAGGGCGTGCTGACGACGCTGCTGTGGTCGGGCATCGGTTCGGCGATCCTCTACAAGATCGTCGACGTCGTCATCGGCCTGCGCGTCACCGTCGAAGCCGAGCGCGAAGGTCTCGACCTCTCGACTCACGGCGAAGCCGCCTACCACTCGTAACATCGGCTTTGCGGCGCTCGGGCATCGGGCGCCGCTCCACGGCCCGTCGCGGCCTATCTCGAGCTTTTCCGGGTTAGACCCCGAAAAAGCTGCCATAGACCGCATTTGGCCCGGACCCTCCAAGGTTCGGGCTTTTTTCGTTTTTCCGAGGGAAAGCCTGTCCCGGCACGCATGGTTAACATCGCTTTAACCCGGTTCTGGTTAGGTGGAGCGGACGCATTTTGGCATGGCGAAGCTTCGGTGATTCGCATGCCCTCAGGCATTGGACGGGTTAGACACATGGCAAGAAGCACGTCGCCGGCGATGGATGGCCGTCCGGATCGGTTCTCCTTCTCGGCATTCATGCTGCGGCAGATCCAGGCACTCATCGGCTTTGCGGTCTTTTTGCTGCTGGCGCTCTGCGTCGCTGCACTGGCGACATGGAATGTCGCCGATCCCAGCTATTCCTATGCCACCGCCAACCTGCCGACGAACGTCCTCGGTTACACCGGCGCTGCCTTTGCAGATATCGTCATGCAGTTTCTCGGGCTTGCCAGTGTCGTTTCGATGCTGCCGATCGTCGCCTGGGCGCTGGCGCTGATCTCGGGCCGCCGTTTCAGCCGCATTCCCGCGCGGGCCGGCGCCTGGCTTGCCGGCACGGTGCTTTCCTCCGCCGTCATCGGCTGTTTTCCGCCGCCGCTCACCTGGCCGATCCCGAACGGCATCGGCGGCGTCGTCGGCGACATGATCCTGCGTTTTCCCGCACTCTTCGTCGGCGCCTATCCCACAGGCACCTTCGCCATGGTCGTCGGCTGCATCTTTTCGCTGCCGACCGCATGGATGATGCTGTTCGCATCGGGCCTCGTCGGCCATAGCGATGCCGACGAGGAGATCGAAGAAGATTTCGCCGATACGACAAGCAAAGCCCGCGTCGTCGGAGACGAGGACGAGGAGGACGAATCCCGCTGGGTCGCGTTCAGCGGCGCCATGACGCATGCCTGGTATATGAGCCAGGGGCGGCTGCGCCGGCTCTTCGGCATGGGGCCGCGCAAGCGTCGCCAGGGCGATTTCGAATCACCTTACGATTTCAACGACGACGAGTTCGGTACGCTGAATGAGCCGGTCCGCGCCAAGGCGCCGACGGTCCGCGGCGAACGCATGGAGCCGTCGATGGAGCCGCGGGCGGCATCGTCTCGCCGCATCGTCGCCGCGCCGTCATTGTCCGTCGACGACGATGATGACGACGACCTGCCTTTCGATTCCGACATGCCACCGCGCCCGGCCGATATCCTGCCCGACGACGATGACGACGACTGGATGATCCGCGCGCCGGCAAAGGCCGCCGGCAAGCCGGAGCCGCGCGTCGTTCCCGCGGCTGCGCGTCCGAAGCCCAGCGCTCGCGTCGAGCGGGAAGCGCAGGGCTCGTTCATCCGTCCCGAAGGTTTCCAGCTTCCCTCGATGCATCTGCTCGCCGAGCCGAAGAACGTGGTGCGCGATTCGACGCTTTCGGCCGACGCGCTGGAACAGAATGCCCGCATGCTCGAAGGCGTGCTCGAGGATTTCGGCGTCAAGGGCGAGATCATCCATGTCCGTCCCGGCCCTGTCGTCACCCTCTACGAACTGGAGCCGGCGCCCGGCATCAAGTCGTCGCGCGTTATCGGCCTTGCCGACGATATCGCCCGCTCGATGAGCGCGATCGCCGCGCGTGTCGCTGTCGTTCCCGGCCGCAATGCGATCGGCATCGAACTGCCGAACCAGACGCGCGAGACCGTCTTTCTGCGCGAGCTCATCGCGTCGCGGGATTTCGAGGGCAGCAAGGCGAAGCTCGCCATGGCGCTCGGCAAGACGATCGGCGGCGAAGCCGTCATCGCCGATCTCGCCAAGATGCCGCATCTGCTCGTTGCCGGCACCACCGGCTCGGGCAAATCGGTCGCCATCAACACGATGATCCTGTCGCTGCTCTACCGTATGACGCCGGAGCAGTGCCGGCTGATCATGATCGATCCGAAGATGCTCGAACTCTCCGTCTATGACGGCATTCCGCATCTGCTTTCGCCTGTCGTCACCGATCCGAAGAAGGCCGTCGTCGCGCTCAAATGGACCGTTCGCGAGATGGAAGAGCGCTACAAGAAGATGTCGAAGATCGGCGTGCGCAATATTGACGGCTTCAATACCCGCGTCGAACAGGCCCTGTCGAAGGGCGAGGTGATCTCGCGCACGGTGCAGACCGGCTTCGACCGCCATACCGGCGAGGCGATGTACGAGACCGAGGAATTCGATCTCAGCCCGATGCCCTATATCGTCGTCATCATCGACGAGATGGCCGACCTGATGATGGTGGCCGGCAAGGATATCGAAGGCGCGGTCCAGCGTCTCGCCCAGATGGCGCGTGCTGCCGGTATCCACGTGATCATGGCGACGCAGCGTCCCTCCGTCGACGTCATTACCGGCACGATCAAGGCGAATTTCCCGACCCGTATCTCCTTCCAGGTGACATCGAAGATCGACAGCCGCACCATCCTCGGGGAACAGGGCGCGGAACAGCTGCTCGGCATGGGCGACATGCTCTACATGGCGGGCGGCGGGCGTATCCAGCGCGTGCACGGCCCGTTCGTCTCGGATGTCGAGGTGGAAGAGATCGTCTCCTACCTGAAGACGCAGGGGTCGCCGCAATATCTCGATGCGATCACCGCCGATGACGACGAGGACGGCGATTATGGCGGCGGTGGCGGCCCGGCCGGCACGTCGAACCTTTCGGATTCGGAAGATCCTTACGACCAGGCCGTCGCCATCGTGCTGCGCGACGGCAAGGCTTCCACCTCCTATGTCCAGCGCCGGCTCGGCATTGGCTATAACCGCGCCGCTTCGCTGATCGAGCGGATGGAGAAGGAAGGCATCATCGGGCCTGCCAATCACGCCGGCAAGCGCGAAATTCTCGTTCCGACCGAGGCCGACATCCTCGACCGCTGAAATAACAGCCATATATTTCCCATACGGCCGTTTTCGCGGAAGCTGAGAGCATGGAAGCCGTTGCTTCTCGCGAGGACGATCGCGGCGCCTTGAAGACGCCGCCATTCGGCGGCATGCAGATCGCATAAAGGAGATTTAGATGACCAACTCCGATTCCTTCCTCTCCGGCCTGACCGTGACGCGCCGCGAACTTCTGGGCGCCTTTGCCGTCGCGGCCGCTGCGAGTGCCGTGCCCTTGGGCGCCTTTGCGCAGGCGGCGGCGCCTGCTTCCGGCACGGCGCAGGCGATCGCCGATCATTTCTCCGGCGTCACGACGATGCAGGGGGAATTCGTGCAGTTCGGCCCGCGCGGCGAGCAGACCGGCGGCAAATTCTTCATTCAACGCCCCGGCAAGCTGCGCTTCAACTATGACGACCCGTCGCCGATGCGGGTGATCGCCGACGGCAAGAATGTCGCCATCGGCAATATGAAGCTGAAGACCTGGGATCTCTATCCGCTCTCCAAGACCCCGCTCAGCCTGCTCCTGGCGCAGCGCATCGACCTTTCGGCCGGTATGGTGAAGGGCGTGAAGGAGGAGTCGGACCTGACAACGATCGCGCTCGGCAACAATACCGTATTCGGAAACTCGACCATCACCATGATGTTCGACCCGAAGACCTATGATCTGCGCCAGTGGACGATCACCGACAACCAGGGCAAGGATACGTCGGTCATGATCTTCAACGTCAAGACGGGCATGCAGTTCGACGACCGTGTCTTCCGGGTTCCCTACGAGAGCATCCCGGGCACGGCAGCCTCACGCGACTGAAGCCTTTTCGGTTGATCTTCGGCCGCTTTCGCAAGCGGCCGGTTCCCTCTCGTGCGCCTTTGTTCTAAAGCCCTTTCATGAAAGCACGTCGCGTCGAGCCACGGTTCTCTGGCTCGGCTGGCATGCGGGATGAGACGCAAGAGGGTATGGGCATGGGCTTTTCGATTACCACCTGGAACATCAACTCGGTGCGGCTGCGCATGCCGATCGTCGAGCAGCTCGTTCTCAAGCACAGGCCCGACATTCTCTGCCTGCAGGAAACCAAGGTGCCGAACGAGCTCTTTCCGGCCGCACCTTTGCGGGCGATGGGCTATGATCACATCATCATCCACGGCCAGAAGGGCTATCACGGCGTTGCGATCGCCTCGCGCATTCCGCTGACGGAGGATCACCGGCAGGATTATTGCGGCGTCGGCGATGCCCGCCACATCTCGGCAATCTTCGAGCGCGGCAATCGCCGCATCCGGCTGCACAACTTCTATGTCCCGGCCGGCGGCGACGAGCCGGACCGTACGATCAATCCGAAATTCGGCCACAAGCTCGATTTCATCGAGGAGATGAAGCAGCTGAAAGCCGATGGCGAGACCAACACCTCCGCCATCCTCGTCGGCGACCTCAACATCGCGCCGCTGGAGCACGACGTCTGGTCGCACAAGCAACTCCTGAAGATCGTCAGCCATACGCCTGTCGAAACCGATGGGCTGCTTGAGGTGATGAAGCGCGGCGCCTGGCTCGATCTCATGCGTCATCACGTGCCGGCGAGCGAAAAGCTCTATACCTGGTGGAGCTACCGCGCCAAGGACTGGGAAGCGGCCGATCGCGGCCGCCGTCTCGACCACATCTGGTCGTCTTCCGATCTCGGGCCGCATCTCAAGCGGATCGAGATCCTGAAGGAAGCACGCGGCTGGGATCGTCCCTCGGACCATGTGCCGGTGACGGCGCATTTCGATTTGTGATGCAGTGGCTTCTCCAGGAATTCGACGACACCCATAAGCTGGCCGAGGCGCTCGACCGGCTCGGCATCCCGTACACATGGCACAAGGTCGTGCCGTTCGTCGGTGAGCTCATCCCCAAACCCGTCGTCGCCGATCCAAGCTCCGTCGTCATGTTCGGTTCCTACACGCTTTGGAGAAACGCCGAGGCGAACGGCTATTGGCCTGGTGTGTTCAAGCTGCGTCCTTTCGTCCAGGAAAAAGCATGGCATCCCTATCTCCTGAATGGAGCCGACGCGCTGTTTCTCATTCTCCGAGAGATCCCTGCCCGCTTGGCGGATGATGGGAGAGAATGGTTCCTGCGCCCCGTCGATGACAGCAAGGAGGAGCCGGGCAATGTCAAATCGACCGACGAGATCATCCGAATGGCAGAGAGGGTTCTGGCGCTTGACGAAGATGAAATCCCTGGCGGATCGCTTCGTCATGACACGCTTCTGATGCTCACCAAGCCGGTTCGCATCATGCGCGAATGGCGTCTGTGGGCCGTCGATGGGCGGATCGTCACCTATTCGCTTTATAAGGACGGATCGCGTGTCGTCCACCGCCATGAGATCGACGACGATGCGCTTGCGTTCGGGCAAAGCATGGTGGACACCAATCCCGGCTACTCGCCGGCTTATGTCCTCGATATCTGCCGCACCGAAGAGGGACTGAAGCTGCTCGAGACGAACTGTCTCAACGCTGCCGGCTTCTATGCCGCTGATCTCATGAAGCTCGCCGCAGCGATCGACGGCCTATCCCGCAGTTGACGCCCTGATACAGTAGGATCAGCTGAAGCGGTGGAACTGGCTTGCGGCTTTTGCCGCAAGTTCGGCGAGGTTGTCGCGGATGCGGTTTTCGATCAGCCGGGCCGCGTCCGGATATTCCTCGAGCAAGCGATGGAAGAGGGCGCGGGTGATGCGGATGATGCTCGTATCTTCCCGCGCGATCGCTGTGAACTTCCGCTCAACCAGCGTGACCAGCGCGAGTTCGGAAATCAGCGTTCCCGGGCCGGCGACGGCTTCGGCCCTTTGCATGCCGTCGCTGCTCGTCGTGCTCAGTTCCAGGCTGCCACTGATGACGACATAAGCGCTTTCGGCCGGCGAGCCCTGTCGGAACAGCATCTGGCCGGCGGCGATCATCCGCCGGTCGGCGCCGAAGGCGATCAGCCGCAGCTGGTCCTCGCTCATGTCCTTGAACAGCGGAAGCTGGGAAAGCAGATGAATGTCGTCGGTCAGCGCCATGCGGGCTTTTCGCCTTAGAGCAATTCCAGCAAAAGTGCCTAGCGGTCTTGCCAGGCAAAGCGTGAAACGCTTTTGCCGAGAATTGCATGAAAACAAAGAGATAGAGCATTTCCGTGATTCGGAAAACGCGGAAATGCCCTAGGGTATGATCTTGTAGCCGCCGTTTTCCGTCACGAGGATTTCGGCATTGGAGGGATCTCGCTCGATCTTCTGGCGCAGCCGGTAGACATGGGTTTCCAGCGTATGCGTCGTCACGCCGGAGTTATAGCCCCAGACTTCTTCGAGAAGCACGTCGCGGGTGACGACCTTCTGTTCGGCGCGATAGAGATAGCGGATGATCGCCGCTTCCTTTTCCGTCAGGCGGATCTTCTGGCCGTTGTCGGTGGTGAGCAGCTTCTGGCTCGGTTTGAAGAGGTAGGGACCGACGGTGAAGGTCGCGTCCTCGCTCTGCTCGTGCTGGCGCAGCTGCACACGGATGCGCGCCAGCAGCACGGCGAAGCGGAAGGGCTTGGTGACATAATCGTTGGCGCCGGCTTCGAGGCCGAGGATCGTGTCCGAATCGGTGTCGTGGCCGGTCAGCATGATGATCGGCGCCTTGAAGCCGCCCTTGCGCAGGAGCTTTACCGCTTCGCGGCCGTCCATATCGGGCAGGCCGACATCCATGATCAAGAGGTCGATGGGCGTCGAGCGGGCGGTCGCAACACCCTTGCCGGCGTTGGCTTCCTGCAGAACCGTGAATTCCTCATAAAGCGACAATTGCTCCGTCAGGGTCTGGCGAAGGTCCTCGTCGTCATCCACCAGAAGAATGGTGCGTGCGGTCATGCCGTTGCGTCCTCAAAGTTAAGTCCCCTAGTCCTACGCCAAATTGCAGCTTTGGCAAGGATCGGCCAGCGGGGCTGTTGCCGGGCAGGTTTTCATATGATTTCAATCAATGCCTCAAGCAATGCAAGACATGCGAGAAAAATGGAAAAAGCAAGGCGGAACCGGGGGATGAAGCCGCCCACGATCATGGTGCGCCCGGCACCGGGAAAGAAGAGCCGTGCGATCGTCCGGCTCGGCTCGATCACCGTGCCTGCCGCGATCGGCCGCTCCGGCCGCACCATCATGAAACGCGAGGGCGATGGCGCCACGCCGATTGCATCGATGAGGCTGATATCAGGCTTTCGGCGCGGCGAGCGGAACGGTCTTCTGGTCACGCCGCTTGCTCTTCGCCGCATTCGTGCCGACATGCTCTGGTGCGATCAGCCTGAGAATGCCAGTTATAACCGTCTTGTCAGGGCGCCGCTTGGTGCAAGCCACGAAGAGATGCGGCGTAGCGACGGGCTCTACGATATCTGCCTTGTCATGGACTGGAACATCTCCTCGCGGGCGCGCAACCGCGGCTCGGCGATCTTCTTCCATCTCATCCGGCCGGGCTACGAGCCGACGGCAGGATGCGTGGCGGTGGCGCTTCGCGACATGCGCCGCCTTCTGCCACACCTTCGAAAGGGCACGATTGTCCGGGTGCTCTGATTGTTTTGCGGCCGCGGCCGCCTATATGTTTTCGGTGACCGAACGCTCAGGCTGAAATGCGTTCCGGGACGTCCGCCGATCTGCCTAATTCCTTAAATCGGAATCGATTTAAGGATCAAATTATGCAGCAATTAAAGTGTTACAGCGTCCTTTGCGCGTCTTAAAAGACGCGCGGCGCTGTAAAAGGGCGCAATTCATGCCTCGTCCAATTCTTCAAACTCCCGGAGATATATTGTGACCGCTCAACCCATCATCACTTTCCATGACGGACATTCCATTCCGCAGGTCGGCCTCGGCGTCTGGCAGACCCCGCAGGAGATTGCTGCTCCAACGGTGCGCACCGCCATCGCCGCCGGCTATCGCCATATCGATACGGCGTCCGGCTACGACAACGAAGAGGGTGTCGGCGAAGGCATCCGTTCTTCCGGCCTCGACCGCAAGGACATCTTCGTCACCACCAAGCTCAGGAACACCGACCAGGGCTACGACAATACGCTGCGCGCTTTCGACGGCAGCCTCAGGAAGCTCGGCTCCGATTATGTCGACCTCTATCTCGTTCACTGGCCGTCGCCGCATCGCGGCCTTTACACGGAGACCTGGAAGGCCTTCGTGCGCATCCGGGAAGAGGGCCGGGCCCGCTCGATCGGCGTGTCGAATTTCTATCCCGAACATCTGGAGCGAATCATCGGCGAAACGGGTGTTGTTCCCGTCATCAACCAGATCGAACTGCATCCCGACTTTCAGCAGAAGGCGGCGCAGGAGGCTCACAAGAAACTGAATATCGTCACCGAATCCTGGAGTCCGCTCGGCCAGGGCAAGTTCATTTCGAACCCCGCCATCGGCGAGATCGCCAGAAAGCATGGCAAGACGCCGGCCCAGGTCATCATCCGCTGGCACATCGACACCGGCCTCGTCGTCATTCCGAAATCGGTCACGCCGTCGCGCATCGAGGAGAACTTCCAGGTGTTCGACTTCAAGCTCGATGCCGGTGACATGGCCGCGATCGCCAAGCTCGACAGTGCCTCCGCCCGCATGGGTCCGGATCCGATGACGGCGGCCTTCTAAAGCGCGTCGCGATCTTTCAGATTCGCTCTTCGCGCTTTAGTTCTCTGTTTTACGCATGTCGTTATCGCAAAACATGGGGTAATCGCGGCGCGATCACCCCATGTCATATTTATCAGATGATGGCTGGCTGGGGTGGTTGCCCCCGGTAAGATGGCAATACGGGCTCACGATAGGAACCGGGCCCAAACATCGAATGGAGGCAACCATGGACCAATATATCGGGCTTGATGTTTCAT